>CAUGKZ010000307.1 GCA_959600065.1 uncultured Kroppenstedtia sp.
ATAGCTGGATGTTGGCCTGGATATACCCCTTTCGATGGCTGCCATACTTAATAAAAGTTGATTGAAAAAGATTCCCGCCGATAAAAAGGATTGCAGTTTGTTATACATTCAAATCAGCTCCAATCATTTATGTTGAGAGATAGGTTGATAATCGGTGAAAAATTTTAATGGATTTGTACAACTTCCGGTTGATTGAGAAGATCTCGTTTGTTAAAAAAGTATAATCAGGGAGAGACAGTATCTCTCGGTTCGATTAAGTAGGAACGATCCTGAAAGCAGAGTGAAAAATCAGGATGTACCAGACGCACCCTCTTATAAGACTTCTTTTAATTATTCAATGCAGGCAACAAAAATCCGGAGTGGGTAAACACTCCGGATTTTTGGTTTTCCTATCACTGGCTAATCTGTTGGATCAGTGCTTGTTTGCTATGGATGGTTTCAATTTGAGGGTCCACTTGTTGGGGAGCTTCCACCTGTTGGCCCTCCACTGCGAACTTGCCCTGATAGGCACCAGTGATCACGTAGGCGTCTTTCGCGACGGGGCCTTTGTATTTTTCCAGAAACAAGATGTATCGCTGGGAGGGATCCATCACCCGATTGTCTTCCATGGTAAGATGGTTCTTCCCGTCAAAACCCCCGGTTTCCAGGACGGTGATCTTTTTCTCTTTCAGTTTTCCGTTCAAAACTTGATCCACTTGCAGGGTGCTGGTGGTGAACAGAACTCCCTCATGGCTGAGAGTTTTCTGAGACCGGGCAGTCCCTTCCACGATCAGGTCGGCTGCTTTTTTCATTTCATCCACATGGGTGTAAGTGTGGTCCACAGACAGATCCATTTCCAATTCTTTCGGGGCGATGAACGAGAGGTAGATCCCGACGGCCAACAGTACGGCCAGAGCCAGTACCGTGATGGTGAAAGCCCGGCCCTTCACAGCTTGGATCACTTTTTATCCCTCCTTGGAGTGAAAGTGCTCATGGGTAGATGGCATTGACTCCATTGATATCATCTGAGGTCGGGGAGTAGACGGTACGGCCATCGTTGGAGTACATGACTGATCCGCCGGGTCCGAGGCTGTCCTCGTGGGAGAGTCCTAGAGCATGGCCTAGTTCATGGGTGATGACGCCCTTGCGCTGGGCAGATGAATACCCATCGGTGTAAAGGGTGTTGATGGAAATGTCGGCGTGCTGAATCGTATTGCCGGAAACTTGGGTTAGGGAGCAGAGTCCGCTCCATCCAGTGTTTCCATAGTTGGCAGCATTTGTGCTGACACCAGCAGTGTTGCCCCCATACACATAGTTTGCATGGGTACGGTTGTTCCAATCATTCTTGCCGTTGTTGCATTGCGTGGTGTAATCGCCGTGCATATCACATTCATAGGAGATGGTGGAGCTGGCCCATTTGTATCCCCAAAGCTGATAGGCCATTGTCGGTGTCCAGGACCCAAACACCAACAAAGCAAGAGTGATGACGGTGATTTTTTTCAGCAAAAAGATCTTCCTCCCTCACCATGGATTTCAGATTGGAATGCAATCTGTGAGAAATAATTCTACAAGGATTCAAATAATCCTCTAACTTCTGAATTTTTTTAATAGAATTCGGCTCTATTTGGTTGAGATCTTTATCTCGTGGCGCTTTTGTAGGGTTTTTAGAGATAAATTGAACCGATTTGATCATTACTATAAAATAGCAATAGGAGATTCAAGCACGCTGCAATTGAAATCGGGTGTATGACTACGCGAGATTCTATGATTTTCTGCTGAATGGATGGAGCGAGATCCGAACGGCAACCAACTGGAAGCAATGCGCAATTAAGGGAAGTACTGAGGTGGATGTGGTTCAGAAGAGGGGATAAATTCCGGTTTCCTGAACTAAATGGCCCCCGACGGGGGAATGGAGAGGATGGTATGGATGCATAAACCCTATAAAATTGCTGCCAAAGCGATTATTTTCGATGGAGATCAGGTGTTGGTTCTGCGTAAATCGAAAGCGGAGCGGAGTGCGAAGGATACTCACGGATGGGATTTCCCCGGAGGGGGATTGGAACCTGCGGAACCCCTGATGGAGGCACTGTATCGGGAAGTGCAGGAGGAGACAGGGCTTTCCATCCGGGTGGTGGGTCCTGCTTACATCTATGATGATCTTCAGGAAGAGAAGCACCTGATTATCATCAAGTTCGCTTGTCGACAACCGGTGGGCGAAGTGAAACTGAGTGCTGAGCACGACAGTTACCACTGGACCCGGATGGATGAATTGGATTCGTCGCCCTATCCCGAGTGGATGAAAGAGGAGATCCGTCGCGCTTACCGCATCTATATGGAACGATGAAAAAGGCCGCCCCCAATCGGAGCGGCCTCTGTTTAATTCATTTTGGACCAGTCGATACTCTCTTCCACGATCTGGGCCAATGTTTCGAGATGGTTCCGATCGATATCATCGAAGCGGTTGGGGACGGGGCTGTCAATATCCAGCACTCCGATGATGCGCCCCTGGGCCTGCAAAGGGATCACGATCTCGGATCGCGATGCAGGGTCACAGGCGATATGACCGGGAAATTGGTGGACGTCAGGGACCAGCTGGGTGGATCGCTCTTGGACTGCAGTGCCACAGACTCCCTTTCCGAGGGGGATCCGGATACAGGCAGGCAATCCCGAGAAAGGGCCGAGTAGCAGTTCTTCTCCCCGCAACAGATAAAAGCCGGCCCAGTTTACTTCCTCCAGGGAATGATATAAAAGGGAGGCAGTATTGGCCAGATTAGCCACCCAATCCCGTTCATCTGCCAGCAGACTTTCCGCCTGGGTCAGCAAGCTCTGATATTGTTCTTCCTTTTTGCCTTCCACCGCTTTCAATTGAAACATCGTTATACCTCCCACCTCCCCTGAACATGTGATGATAGATATTTTCGGAGTCGGTAGAAGTGGGTGCTCAATATCTGTGCTCAGGGTTGTTGATGAACCATAATGTGGATGATAGGAACGAAACGATCCTTTCCCTCTTCCCATTGCCCCCATCGTAAAAATATGGCTTGAGGGGACGGGGATGGTGGACGGTAAAGAGCGCAAAGGCTCTTCACCGTCCACCATCCCGACCTGGGTTCCTACCTGAAATAGGGCGAATCAACACGCCTGATCTGTCCATAACTCCCACTGACGACCTTATCATCACGTTTCCGGGGATTGAGTTTAACGTCACATGAAGCTTCCTTACATTCTAACGGTCCCGTCCGTTTCTGACAAATCGGGGCGTAGAGTGTTACAATAATTAACGAAAAACATCTTTTTTCATGTAGCATCATGGACTCAGGTTACACAAAACACCAGGGCTGTTGATTAACCAGGAAATGGGTGGTGGAAACGAAATTGACCTTTCGCTCTTCCTATTACCCCCATCGTAAAATATCGCT
>CAUGKZ010000308.1 GCA_959600065.1 uncultured Kroppenstedtia sp.
GGCAGATCTTTTCATAGGTTCCGTTTTCGATGATCTGGTTCAACGCTTGATTGATTTCCTTTTCCAAACCAGGATTGTTTCGGTTGAGAGCTATTCCCATCTTATCCATGGTGAGGGGTTTGCCTACTTTTCGGATTTTGAGATCGTCCTGTTTGATCGCTTGATCGCCGACCCCTTCATCGGTGATCACGGCGTCGATCCGTCCGGTGGGGTAGATCTTGAAGTGCCACCACATCGCTGGTGTACTCCTTGACCTTCTTTGAATGCTTCATGGCCTCGTCTTTATAAGTGCTGGCCTTGACCACTCCAATCTTTTTTCCCTTCATGTCTTCCGCTGTCTTTATCTCGCGGTTTCCTTCTCGGATGAAGATTTGAGTTCCTGAGTGATAATAGGGCTCCGTGAAGAGAGCTGCTTTTTTTCGTTTCTCCGTAATCCCCATGCTACCGATCACCGCATCGTATTTCCCTGCTTGCAGACCGGCCACAATGGTTTCCCAGGGGGTGGTCACGGGGTTGGACTGCAGTCCCATTTCCTTTGCGATCGCCTCTCCGATCTCCACATCAAATCCGGTTAATCGACCATTCTGCTTAAAGTTGTAAGGCTTGTACAATCCACTCATGGCAAAGGTGAGCTTTCCTTCTTCTTTCAGTTTGATCTCTTTGCCACTGTCGGCTTCCCCTCCGCAAGCACCTAGGAATCCAGTCAGGGTGAGGATGATCCCCACGGACAACAGGAACTTCTTCTGGAAGAAAATGAATCATCCCTCCTCTTATTTATATCCTATATAAAATATTCGGTTAATGACGGAAAATTCCTTTTTTGATCCGATTTCTGGGGACCGCCTGGGCTGAATGAGAATCCCTCGCTTCACATACTGTGATGATGAAGAGGATCAACGGAGAGGGGGGGAAGGCAGGGCTGTTGATTAATTGCAGGCGCCGGATTTTTCTCCGGGGCGACTCTGATCGTAAAATTGAAAAGCAAAGCGTCGCTCTCCACTTTTTGGAGACCGACGGCTCAAAGAGCTACAGACGGGCACCCATCTGTTCCAAAATCTGTTCTGCTTTTTCAAAGTGTTCTTCATCAGTGACCACCGTGACCGAAAGGTCCTCGACTCCCCATTCGTCACTGGCGTCAGCCATGCCGCTGGCATGGGGATCGGCGGCCTTCAGGATCCCTGCATCTCGTCCGGTTACCGGGGCGCCGGTGATCGTGGACAGGGAAGAGATCGGTTCGGCGATGGGGTTGTCCAGATCGCTCCCATCTTCCCTGGGGCTAAGGGAAAAACGGGACAGATCCACAGTATCAAACCCTTCCACCTTCAGTCGTTGTACGGCTTTATGAGCTTGTTCCTCCGTCCGGAAAAAAGCGATGACGCTCCGTTCCCCCATAGGAGAAGCCTCCTTATTCAGTGATTCTTTTATAATGTGGACGGAAAGGGTGATTTTTATTTTATGGGTCTTCCTTCATGCCATCGTATGAACCGAAACAAAAAAGATAAAAAAGGACTTTGAAGAGTCCTTTTTTATCATGAAAGTGATTCAATTGATTCCGGAAGTGCCGGTGGTTCCCTCCGTTCCATTCCCTGTTCCTTCTCCTGTCCCTTCTTCGGTTCCCTGTTCGGAATCCTGAGACTCTGAAGGAGTGTACGGTTGACCGTCCAGGGTTTGTAACGGCAATTTCAGTTGTTTTCGCAGCAGATTGCTGATCCGAAGGCGTTCATCGTCACTGACCAAGTAGAACCAGATTCCTTGAGGATTATTTTTACTGTTTTCACCGTTGATTTCCAAGGTTTCCGTCCGGTCCTTAGGGATCTTCCGGTAAGTGTCCTGAAGTGCGATCATCTGTTTGATCTCCAGATTATGATTGAGATTATTCCCCACGGCCTCCAACAGATCATCCACTTTTGACACGGTCTTGACGCTGGTGAGCTGGGTCATCAGCGCTTGCATTACTTCTTTTTGTCGCTTGTTGCGCCCCTGGTCCCCTTCGGGATCGGATTTGCGCATTCGGACATAAGCGAGGGCTTCATGGCCGTTTAAATGAGCCGGCCCTTCTTTGAAGGTGTACCACTTGTAGAACAGACGCATGTTGAAGTCAAAGGGAACGTTCACATCCACCCCGCCCACGGCATCCACCGCTTCGATAAATCCGTTGAAGTTGATCCTCAGATAATAATCGATAGGAATATTGAGGAAGTTTTCGACAGTTTGCACGGTGTTGGTCATGGGTCCCACCTCGGAACGGGTCCCATAATAGGGTGCGGAGTTAATCTTAGTCTTCACCCCGTTGGAATTAGGGATGGCAGCATAAGTGTCTCGGGGGATACTCAGCATCTTGATTGAATTTTTTTTGGGATTGACGGCAGCAACCATGAGAACATCAGAGCGCCAATCCTTTGCTTCGGAGGTGCGGACATCGGTTCCCACCAACAGGACGGTGAAGGGATCATCCATGGTGATTTTCTTATCCCGTTTATCGGATTTAGCCCGGTTCAGGGGATCAAAGGATTGATCCGCTGCCGCCCAAACTTGATAGATAAAATAACTGGAAACACCGATAATACCCACCATAAAAACTGTCAATATACGAAGCCACAATTTACGGCGATTCTTTTTTCGCACTCGATCCATTCTTGAATGTTTGATAGGTCAACCCCCACTTTTAAGTCCAGATCCGAAGATCTGTCTTTGTATATGCAAAAGCCGGGAGGGGATCGTCCCGGATTGCGTTATTTTGCCGTTGCCTTCAAGTATAAAACGATGATTCAGAGACAGGTGTTTCGTCGATCAGCTTGCCAGGTTTTTGAAAATAATTCGCATCACCTGCGTCGTAGCCATCGGGACCATACCAGATAAAAAATGAAGAGCAACAGAATGAATGCAAGGATGAAACTAAGGATCCACCCCACAGGATTGGGGAATTCGACAAGAACCCGGACTGGATTTTTTTCACCCGGTTCCAGTTTCCATGTCAGAGTTTTTCCATCTTCGGAAACTTGATCTGCATTGTGGCCCTCGGGTTTTAGAGGAAGAGTGAGACGAAAACGGAGGTTGGTTTCTTCCCATAAAAACTCCTCCAGTGGATTATCGGCCTGGAGAGAGGTCAGATCCGCTTGCGTCTTCAAAAAGATTTGGTATTGAAACCAATTTTTCTCGATGCGAACCGGACCTCTGGACCCCTCCGGGAGAGAGGGAAGCAAACTGGCCGTTTTCCCAGAGGGTCCGAGGAGCTCTTTGAACTCGTCCCCAGGTGGATCTTCCACTACATTTTTGCTTTCTTTTTCTGCCAGCCACCCGACACGTTGATCCTCACGGATCTCCCGCACCCGATAACCCTGAGTTTCCATCTTTTTTTGAAAGGAATCCAATTGATCGGCGACCACAGAC
>CAUGKZ010000309.1 GCA_959600065.1 uncultured Kroppenstedtia sp.
GACCCCTTGATTTTGACTGTTTAAAATAAAGGCACAAATCATAGGAACGGGGGAGTGAATTGATGAGCAAAGCCGTCTGGTTTCCAACAGAGGATCAAGTGGCAGAGATGAAGCTGTACCAGCTGATGAAAAAGCATGGGATGAGTGACTATGACGAATTCTACAAGCGCTCGATTCAGGATCCGGCCTGGTTTTGGCGGATCGTGGAAGAGGATATGGAGTTGGATTGGTTCCAGCCCTATCGACAGGTGAAGGACAGTTCAGATGGAGTCCCTTGGACCCGCTGGTTTGTGGATGGCAAGATGAATGTGGCCCACAATTGCCTGGATCGTTTTGTGAAGGATGCGGGGACCCGGCAGCGGTTGGCGTTGATCTGGGAGGGAGATGACGGAGGCGTTCGCAAGCTGACCTATCAGGAGCTGTGGGAAGAGGTGAATGCCCTGGCCAACGGTCTGCGCCAGCTGGGTGTCGGACCGGGGGATCGGATCGCCATCTATCTGCCTATGGTAGCTGAAAACGTGATCTCGATGCTGGCCGTCGCTCGGATCGGGGCGGTGTTCACTCCTTGTTTTTCTGGGTATGGAGCCGATGCTGTAGCCAACCGCTTGCGGGATTGTGAAGCCAAGGTACTGGTGACGGCCGACGGGTTCCTGCGACGGGGGAAAGTGATCTCCATGAAAGAGGAAGCGGATCGAGCCGCGGATCTCTCGCCCAGTGTGGAGAAGGTGGTTGTCGTCCGCCGGCTTGGGCGGCAGGACTGTCCCCGCAACGGGAGTCGGGATGTAGACTGGGCTGATTTGATGACCTATTCGAAAGCGCTTTCATGTGAAATGACCCATGCGGATACCCCTTTTATGATCATCTATACCTCTGGTACCACCGGCCGGCCAAAAGGAACTGTTCACGTTCATGCAGGTTTTCCGGTGAAATCCGGCTTTGATGCAGGATACGGCATGAATGTGAAAGCCGGGGACCTTCTCTTTTGGATGACTGACATGGGCTGGATGATGGGACCGTGGATGGTGTTTGGCGCTTTGATGAATGGTGCGACTATGCTCCTCTTTGAAGGAACCCCGGATTATCCCGAACCGGACCGTCTATGGAAACTGGTAGAGACCCACGGAGTTACTCACTTGGGGGTATCTCCGACGGCGATCCGTGCCTTGATGAAATACGGAGAGAGCTGGGTTCAGCGGCACGACCTGAGTTGTCTGAAGGTGTTCGGCTCTACCGGAGAACCTTGGAACCCCGAGCCTTGGCAGTGGCTGTTTGCACAAGTGGGCCAAAAGAGGGTTCCGATCTGGAATTATTCCGGCGGAACAGAGATTTCCGGGGGAATTCTCGCGGGAAACTTAATGAAGCCGATCGCTCCCTGTTCCTTCAATGGACCGATGCCAGGGATGGATGCGGAGGTCCTGAACAGTGAGGGGCAGCCGACCCGTGGAGAGGTGGGAGAACTGGTGATCCGCCAACCCTGGGTCGGAATGACCAGCGGTTTTTGGAAGGATCCACAGCGCTATGAAGAGACCTACTGGAATCGCTGGCCAGACCAATGGGTGCATGGTGACTGGGTACTCGCCGAGGATGCAGGGTTTTGGTACATCACCGGCCGGTCTGATGACACGTTGAAAATTGCCGGAAAACGGTTGGGTCCGGCAGAGCTGGAATCGGTCCTGGTAGATCACGTCGGGGTATTGGAGGCGGCCACCATCGGCGTGCCCGATCCGGACAAAGGAGAGGTAGCCATCTGTTTTGTTGTCCTAAAGCCGGGTTTTGTACCGGGTGAGGAGTTGAAACAGGATTTAATGGCTTCCGTCGAGAAAAAGATAGGGAAAGCGTTAAGACCCCGAGAGATCCATTTTGTGTCCGATCTGCCCAAAACACGGAATGGAAAAATTCTGCGGCGGGCGATCAAGGCAGCATATACTGGCAAGGAAGCCGGAGATCTCTCTTCCCTGGAGAATCCTCAGGCTGTGGAAGCGGTACGAGGGGTTCACTCTTAAAAAAAGTTCATAAACAGAAGGGCCCGTTAATTAAAAACGGGCCCTTTATTTATGAGAATTACATTTCGAAAAGGAGGCGAGAGGATTATAATATAAGTTGGCCGTCGGTCCACGGGTTAACCGATCTTACCAACGTTAACAAGATTTTATGAAAATCCCCCGGAATGATTCCGGGGGAATGCTAAGCGTGCCGAGTAGATCCTTCAAACGAGAACGCAGGAGTTGTGGCAAATCTCCTTGGATGTCGCTTGGTATGCAGTTCATCGCGTCCTATCGGTACAAGCTGGGGATCGGGTGGTGGGTTCGGCTTTGATCGTCCTTTTTTCTTCTTTTTCCATTTTAAAAATTTCTAAGTACGACGGGTATGATTTTCCTTTTAATACAGGCGGTTATTCAACAGATATAAAGGTTCGACCGACACAGGTGATAGAGAGAAAAGGTTCAAACTGGACCTAAAACGGTGCGAAGCTCCGAATATATATGTAGGGAGAGGTGTCGGCATTGCATGGCCCGGGGGATGGTGATCACAACCTGAAGGTGTCAGCTTTGGAGGAGCGCTTACGGAAAGCTCGCCAAGATCCCGTCGTTCGGGAAGAGCTGATCGATGAACATCAGACATATATCCTCAAAGTCGCCTCCAAAATTTGTATCCGAAACATCACTAGACAAGATGATGAATTTTCGGTGGCACTTCTTGGGTTTAATGAAGCGATCAACAGTTACCGATTTGATCAAAATACCAAATTCCACTCCTTTGCCTTTACCGTGATTCGGAGAAGGCTGACTGATCACTTCCGGAGCGAGGCCCGGCATTTTAATCAGGTGCCGCTGGTATCCGCTGATTCAAAGGATAACGAACCTACCTATCCAGAAGTGATTCGAAAGTCTTTTGAAGAGCATCACGATCGAGAACTGGAGGAGATCCGAAGGTCGGATCTGAAAGAGTTTGAAAAGCACCTTCGACAATTTAAAATCTCCCTGAATGATTTGGTCAAGGTCTCTCCCAAACATCGGGATACCCGGCAAAACCTCCAGGAAATCGCTCAGCGGATCGCTTCCAAAACAGAATGGTTAGAGCAATTTTATAAACAAAAGCGCCTGAAAAAGGGATTTGCCGAGCAGGTTGGCTGCCACAGGCGAACATTGAAGCGGCACCGAGATTATTTGATCGCGCTGGTGATCGTTTTGGTTGAGGATCTACCCACGATTCGGGAGTATCTCGGTCTGTCGGCCGCTGACAGGAAAGGAGGTGGCGATGGTGCAGAAGGGAATGTTGATGGAGGTCAGTAAACGGCATTGGATCGTGATGACACCGGAAGGGGAATTTTTGAAGGTTCCCCATCAGGGGCGTGAAGCTCGGTTAGGCGAGGAGGTCCA
>CAUGKZ010000310.1 GCA_959600065.1 uncultured Kroppenstedtia sp.
TTCCCTTTTCAACCCTCTCCCTTCGGAAAAGGGTACCTGTTCCCATGTAATTCATTTTGGTGAAAGAGTCCATGCTTTCAGACTTAGGGATACATTCTCATGAATAAGTATGAAAGTCAAGATCAAAAATCCGTGGGTCGAAGGGAATCATGCATCGTTTCGACACTTCTAAATAAACCCTTGCGACAAGCGGAAGCTTATGGATACATAAAGCTTAATCTCCAATAAGAAAAACCAGTTTGTAATACAAACTAACATAACATCCATTATTAGATAAAAATCACTTCCGAAGAATAGAGAAAGGAAAACAATAGAGGGTCATCAAAGTATAAACCCACCATACTTTAGCAGCGTTGAAGAGGGACGACAATCGGTTTTTTTATGCAAAAACGGAGACGTATTGAATATGACTGTCACAAAGAAAAACAACCGGATTTCAACACCGGTTGTTTTTCTTTGTTTTCACTGTTTTCCCCCTGGATTTCAGGTACAATTGAAAGGAGCTGCTTCATTGGTGGCGGAAGCCTGCGGTTGCTGACGGTGCAAAAGCCAGGCGGGACGGCCAAAGTAAATGAACAGAATTAGCAAGGTGATGAGAGCCACCAGGTACTTACTCCAATGTGGCCACGGAGCAGGGGTGATAAACCCTTCGATCAGGGCAGCCACGATAAACATCGGGATCACACCCAGGATCAGTTGGACCGTCACTTTCCCCTCTCCTTTGAAAGCCTCCATACGGGTTCGTTCCCCAGGGACCCAGAAGGCATAGGCGAGAGACATTCCCGCAGCACCAGCGATGAAAATAGCGGTCAGCTCAATCACCCCGTGGGGCCAGATAAAAGCCCAAAAGGCGTAGGCTTCCCCGGCCCGATGGAAGAGGGCGGCGATCGCTCCGATCAGGAGTCCGTTTGAAAACAACACCCATAGAGTACCCACACCCAAAAGGGCTCCCAATGCAAAGCAAAGGAAAGCCACTTGAATGTTATTGGTCATAATCGTGCTGGAGGCGATGGCATGATTCCATTGTTCGCTGGATTGCAAGGCATGGGGGTTGATATCCACCCCCTGCGGGAGAAAAGCCGCCGCATACGCGGGATTTAGCCAGGTAAAGCCAAAGGCGAGCCCAGCGCCTGCCACAAACAGCAGGAGTGCGACCAAGAAAAAGGGAATCCGCTCATGAAACAATGCTGGAAAGCGACGGGTGAAAAAACGAAGCCCCTCTCTTAAATCCCCTTTTCCTTGGGTGGCATAGATCGCTTCGTGAGCTTGTGCCGCCAATCCATTCAGATAATCTGTCACAGTATGGTCGGGGAAATAGGTCTGCGCATAAGCGAGATGTGAGGTGACTCGGCGGTATGTATGTCCCAATTCATTCAATTCTTTGCGACGAGCCTGACGGGAGCGAAATATTCGGATCAGTACGTCCAAACGATCCCAGTCTGGCTGATGTTTACGTATAAAATAGGGCAGACGGTAAGCGGATGACCTTGACATTGCGATGTAATCACCTCCATGAATGAATTGTATCACGAAGTTTGTTGGAAAGGAGAGAGGTCGATGGAAAACCGGGTCACCGTGACAACTCCTGAACATGTGAAGCTGGAGTTTACAACAGCGGGGCTGGGGAGTCGGGCACTCTCCCTATTGCTGGACTGGCTGATCCTTGGGTTTGTTCAATCCATCCTCGCTTTCTTTGGAGTCTTGTTTTTTGTCGCCTCGGCCAATCTGAATAGTCCCTTTTGGGCTTCGGTGATGATGGCAATTTTTCTGTTTCTGCTCTTTTTCATTCCCTTGTGTTACTATGTCCTCACGGAATATTTCATGAATGGACAAACAGTAGGGAAACGGGTTGTCGGATTACGGGTGGTGACAGATCGCGGGGTGGCTCCGGGGTTCTTGGCAATATTTCTGCGGAATCTGTTGCGAGTGGTGGACAGTCTGCCCTTTTCCTACTTGGCCGGTGGAATCAGCATCTTTATTAACCGTCGGGAAAAACGGATAGGAGATTTGGTTGCCGGGACGATGGTCGTACAGATGGAAAAGCGAGAGGCTCCTCGTGTCCAACCGTTGTTTTCCCACCAGGAGCCGGTCCTGACCCTGGCGGAATTGACGGGGGTATCGGATCGGCAGTGGATCCTATTGGGTCGTTTCTTGACCCGACGAGAGGCGATATTCCCCGAGGCGAGGAAGAATTTGGCGCAAAGACTGGCTTGCTTACTGTTACCCCCTGCAAAGGCGATCCCCGGTCAGGAGGAATTTTATCTGGAAGCGGCCTATTTTCAGTTGCGCAATCAACAGATGAACTGGGAGGGGGATTTCCGTGGAAGGTGACATCGCTTGGGGCTCCGAAGCAGGATGCTGATTGGGGATCGAGCTTGCCCTTTACCGAGCACTGGCCGGGAGGGAAATCACGTCTGGTTTACCTGTCTTCCCGGAATGGATGGAGATGAGGCCGGAAGGCTGGCAGAGGAGTTACAGTCTTTCGGTATACAAGCGCGCTTTTTAGTCATCAATCTGGGAGATGGCGCATCAACATTTGAAGGGGGAAGTGGAGCGGGGGCTACCCCGGATTCTGATCAACAATGTCGCCCATTTCGAATGGGATCTCACCTTTGAGGAACTGGACGTAGCCCGCCTGGTTGCCTTAAAAGAAGCAGGCCGGATCACGAGACAGGTGATCTGATTTTCACAGTAAAACATCCCGGAAGTCTTGATAAATCAAGGTTTCCGGGATGTTTTACGGCAATTGAACCGAAAATTCAGATCTGGGTGAACGAAGGATAAGGCAAAAAACCGGATCGTCAATGTCGGAGAGTCTGTTTGAATTATCCTGATTCCGCAGGCGAAATGGTGGATGTGAGAGTATTCCTCTTGGCTATGGTGTTCTCTGCCCTGAGAAAGACACTTTTCATCCGGCATTTGCTCAAAGGTTCTAGGGCAATTTGTATGATCCTGTTCACGCTTATAACAGGCCATGTTCAGGCCGACTGAATTTTCAGCGGGAAGTGGGTCTGCTATGATAAGGGGTACAGTTTGGTCGAAAGGAAGGAGATGTCGAGAGGTTGAGAGAGAAAAGCTTCTTTATCGGATGAGATCCCCCCGTAGAGATCAAGAGGGATTGAACAGGGATATGAAGGAGGTATGTTTCGTGAAGGCTGTCGTCCACCATACACCCTCGGGGTTTGAGGGTCTGAAAGTGACGGAGATGAAGGAAGCGGTCCCCGGAAGAGGAGAAGTGAAGATTCGTTTGAAAACTGCGGGCCTCAATCGTCGGGATCTCCGGGTTTTGCAGTTGGAACGAGATACTGATGATCCAGTGATTCTCGGTTCCGACGGAGCAGGGGTTGTAGAAAGGGTCGGAGATGGGGTG
>CAUGKZ010000311.1 GCA_959600065.1 uncultured Kroppenstedtia sp.
AAAAGATTTAAAATAGCCAGACCATCCTGCGGATACCGAGCTAACAGCCAATAAATATTCCAATATCAGATCCCAGCCGATAATCCAGGCAAAAAATTCACCCAAGGTGGCGTAACTGTAAGTATAAACCGATCCTGAGACCGGAACGGAAGAGGCAAATTCTGCATAGGAGAAAGCTGCGAAGGCGCAGGCCAAGCCCGCCAATAAGAAGGACAACGAGACTCCCGGGCCAGCTTTTAAAGCACCGAGCCCTGTCAGGACAAAAATCCCCGTCCCAATAATAGCCCCGATCCCCAACATGGCCAGGTCCCAACTGCCCAGTTCTTTATTCAACGCCCTCCCTTTCTTCGTACTGTTGATCAAATCAGCGATACTCTTCTTGCGTAACAGTCCTGTATTGGCCTTTCCAGGCATTTGTTGCACAGGTTCCGCCATCAACATCCCTCCGCAAAAGTGTGACTTTTTTGACTATTGTGTAATTAAATCCCACCTAATTCTCAGACAATTGTAACCAAATAAGCCTATGGAGTCAATCCCTAAAACATTTGAATATATTTCCTCTAATCCAACTAAACCCTTTCGCTCTTCCATTGGCCCCCCATCACTGGTTGAGGGTACGGGGTGGGTGGGACGGCTACGATCTCTTGCAACGCAAGGGCTCTTCACCGTCCCACCATCTCAACCTCACTTCCTAAAATATGGCTAATCAACACACCTGTCTCGTCCTATATTCACTCAATACCATCTTGACAGAATTCAAAAGCTATTACATATTGACACAATTGAATGAGAGCGGTTATATTGTTTTTGTCGAATAGTATAATCTATTCAGTATAAAATTAGTGTTTTGTATTTACTTTATAATGGGACTGAGGGGGGATCTGATATCATACAATTTACTCAAGTCAACAAGTTTTTTGGGGACTTTCAGGTATTGAAAGAGATTAATTTGGAAATCGCTTCCGGTGAAGTGGTGGTCATTCTGGGACCCAGCGGTTCGGGAAAAAGTACCCTGCTCCGTTGCATTAACAAACTGGAGTCGATCACTGATGGCGAATTGGTAGTGGATGGCACCACAGTCTCAGATGCTAAAGCCGATGTCAACAAGCTTCGCCAGGAAATCGGGATGGTATTCCAACATTTCAATCTTTATCCCCACAAAACTGCATTGGAAAATATTACACTCGCGCCCCTGAAAGTACGCAAGATGAACCCGGATGAAGCAGATCAACTGGCTCGCCGCTATCTGGAGAAAGTGGGAATCCCCGAGAAAGCAAATGCTTATCCCTCCCAACTCTCCGGCGGTCAGCAACAGCGGGTCGCCATCGCACGCGGGCTCGCCATGAAGCCGAAGATTATGTTGTTTGACGAACCCACCTCCGCACTGGATCCCGAGATGATCGGCGAAGTGCTCGACGTGATGCGGGACCTGGCCCAAGAAGGCATGACCATGGTTGTGGTCACCCACGAGATGGGATTCGCCCGGGAAGTGGCGGATCGAGTCATCTTCATGGATGAGGGGAAGATTCTGGAACAATCCCCTCCCGACGAATTCTTCAACCAACCGAAGGAGGAACGTACACAGAGGTTTCTCAGTCGCGTACTGAAACATTGACAAGGAAAAGAGGGATGTTCATGAATATGAAAAGGTGGCTCTCGCTTGCAATCGTTCCTATAATGGCATTCAGTTTGACTGCCTGTAATACCAACGATGCCGCCGAGACCAGTTCCGTAGATGCTATCAAAAAGCGGGACAAATTGGTGGCTGGGGTTAAATACGATACCAATCTATTTGGATTTAAGGATCCGGCAGACGGCCAAGTCAAAGGCTTTGACATCGATCTGATGAAAGAACTGGCCAAACGGATGTTGGGCGATGAGAAGAAACTGGAATTGAAAGAAGTCACCTCCAAAACCCGTATTCCCCTACTGAATAACGGAGACGTGGATATTCTGGCCGCCACCATGACCATCTCAGAGGAGCGGAAGAAGGAAATCGACTTCTCCCACGTTTATTTCATGGCAGGCCAATCCTTATTGGTGAAATCCGACAGTGGTATCAAAGGGGTAGAGGACCTCAAAGGAAAAGTGGTGATGGGCGCGAAGGGGTCCACCAGCGTGCAAAACATAAAGAACTTGGAACCCGGTATTAAAATGAAAGAATATGAAAACTATGCCGACGCTTTCACCGCCCTTAAAAGCGGCAAGGGAGATGTCGTGACGACTGATGACAGTATTCTGATGGGCATGGAACAGCAAGCACCGGACCAAGTCAAAATAGTGGGTGGCCATTTCACCCAAGAACCCTACGGTTTTGGATTGGCAAAGGGCAATAAAGAAATGACCGACTATGTGAACAAATTCTTGGATGACATCCAGAAAGATGGCACTTACGATAAGCTCTACAAAAAATGGTTCAAAAAAGATCCTCCCAAAAACATCCCCAAAGAAGCAGAGAATAAAGTGCTGAAAAAATAAGGAACTGGGAACGGGGAGATGGATGCCATGCCGCCATCTCCCCGCTCCATTCTCCGTGCCTAACGTCACAGGAAAAGAGGTGTACCTATGAGCTTTGATATTTCCTCTTTGGCAACGTACAAGCAAGACTTCATCGATGGTTTTCTCACCACTTTGTCCGCCAGCCTCCTCGCCCTGGCTCTGAGCTTGGTCATCGGCACTGTGATCGCTATCATTCGTTTGTCGAGGGTCCGGCTGCTGGAATGGATCGGAACAGTCTATGTGGAATTTTTCCGCAACACCCCACTGGTCATCCAGGTCTTCTTCTTTGCTATGGGGCTTCCTTCCATCGGAATCAACATCTCGGAATTCACCGCAGGAGCCATTGGATTGTCCATCTACACCGGGGCCTTCATCGCTGAGGCGATCCGGGCGGGAATTCAATCTGTCCCAGCTGGCCAGATGGAAGCCTCCCGTTCTTCGGGCATGACTTATTTTCAGGCTATGCGATTCGTGATCCTCCCCCAGGCTTTTAAACTGGTCATTCCGCCCTTGGGAAATCAGTTCGTCAATCTCGTAAAAAATTCTTCCGTGCTGGCGATCATTGCAGGGGGTGACCTGATGTATGCAGCGGACATTATCAGCTCCCAGACATTCCAGATCAACCTGACCTATATTTTTGTAGCCCTACTCTATCTGGTGATCACCTTGCCTCTCAGTTACGGAGTCAACTGGCTTGAGCAACGTATGGCACAAACCGCTTAATCGAAGGGAGGGAATATCATGGATTTAGAGAATACTTTTTCTTCTACCAGCCTTTCCTTTTTGCTGGAGGGTTTCCTGGTGACTCTCCAAGTGGCCCTGGTCGCCATTCTGTTCAGTTTCATCTTCGGAATTTTG
>CAUGKZ010000312.1 GCA_959600065.1 uncultured Kroppenstedtia sp.
GTCTCGCTATGCGTTCTTTGCAAGAGGTCGTAGCCGTCCCAACATCCTCGTCCCCTCAAGCCGTATTTTACGATGGGGGAAGAGCGAAAGGGTCGTTTCGTTTCCGCCATCCACTTTATGGTTAATCAACAGCCCTGACCTGAAGAATAAGTGATTGAGGAGGGCTGGCTGGTGGCAGATGAGATCTGGACGATTTCCTATGGAGAGACAGCTGTGCGTCTATTGGTCGCCACGCTCCTGGGAGGATTGGTGGGCTGGGAGCGGGAACACAACAACCACCCGGCCGGTTTACGGACCCATATCCTGGTTTGTGTCGGGTCTACCTTGATCATGTTGCTTTCCATCTATGGATTTCCACAGTTTATGGGTCAACAGAATGTTCGCTTTGACCCAGGCCGGATCGCAGCTCAGGTCGTAAGCGGAGTCGGCTTCTTGGGAGCGGGGACGATTCTCCGTCAGGGGATGACCATCAGTGGTTTGACGACTGCTGCCTCCCTATGGGTAGTGGCGGCGATCGGGCTGGCAGCGGGAGCCGGCTTTCATTTTCCCGCCATACTGACCACGCTGCTGGTGTTGGCCAGTCTGGAATTGCTGAATCGGCTGGAAGGCTGGCTGTTTCACCGCCAGTTGTTGAAGCGGATGCGGATTCAGGTGACCAAACAACCGAAGAAACTGGGTGAACTGGCCACAGTGGTGGGAAGCATGGGGATTGATATCAAGAAAGTGCAGATGGATGAAGGGGAAGAGGAAGAACCGGAGATCGAGATTCTCTTTATTCTCCGGATTCCCCACCAGGTGGAACCGACAGAACTGCTCGATCGGGTGCAGGAAGTGCCAGGGGTGCGGTCGGTCCGGCTGGATTGAGTCATCCCGTATGAAACCGCCTCCGATACGGAAACAATGATACTGTCCATGTTGCCCCTTGGCAAAAGGGGAGAGAGTCCAGTATAATGAAATTATCAAGGTCAAAGTTAGTCAAAGTCAGCAGGAGGTAATCCAATGACATGTCCAGTATTTCGGACATCATCGAAGAATATTTGCTCAATATCCTGAAACAGACCCCTTCTGGGATGATTCAAGTAAAGCGGAGTGAATTGGCTGAACTCTTTCAATGCGTTCCTTCCCAGATCAACTATGTGATCAGCACCCGATTTACTGTTGAAAAAGGTTTTATCGTCGAAAGCAAACGAGGCGGAGGCGGATTTATTCGTATTCGCAAGGTCCGCTTTTCGACGAAAAAGGCATATTTTGATGTCCTTCTCCGAATGATCGGCAACCGGATGACACAGCAAGCGGCAGAAGACCTGATCATGCGCCTCACCGAAGAGGGGCTGATGACCGAGAGGGAAGGGCTCATGGTGGGAAAATTAGTTTCCCGGGAAGTGCTGGATTTGCCGGTCTCTCTCCGGGATGCACTGCGGGCCCGGATGATGCGCAATGTGGTGATGACGCTATTTACAGGTAAAGGAGAGTGAGACCCGATGCAGTGTCAGGAGTGCGGAAAAAGACCGGCTACCCTTCACTACACCAAAATCATCAGTGGGGAAAAGACTGAGTTTCATCTTTGTGAAGTCTGCGCACGGGAGAGAGGGGAGCAGGTGCCAGGGATGGACTCCGGGTTTTCCATTAACAATCTCCTGTCTGGTCTACTCAATCTGGACGGTCAGTTTGCGGAACAACAGACCCGTCCCGCGGCCCAGGCACAGTCTCTGCGCTGTCCGACCTGCGGTCTGACCTATAGTCAGTTCAGCAAGATTGGACGTTTCGGTTGCAGTGATTGTTATGATGCTTTCTCCGCTCAGTTGGATCCATTGTTCCGGCGGGTGCACGGACACACCACCCACCGGGGGAAGGTACCGGAGAGAACTGGCGGGAAGCTTCGGGTGCGCCGGGAGATCGATAAATTGAAGCAGGAAATGGCTACCTGCATCGAAAATGAAGAATTTGAGGAAGCAGCCCGTCTGCGCGACCGCATTCGGGATCTGCAAGAGAAACTGGACAGTTAGGAGGAGGAAGCCCTATGTCGCTGCCACGCTTTACACAGCATGCTTTGAGTGAATGGATGAAGGGGAAAGGCCCCCGGTCAGACATCGTGATTTCCAGCAGGGTGCGGATCGCTCGCAACTTGTCGGGAATGCCCTTTCCCATGTTGGCAACCTCCTCTCAATCCTCGGAAGTCGTGCGCCGGATGGAGATGGCCCTGCGGGAGGAGGGGAGGCCTTCCGTGTTGCAGGATGCGGAGTTGATCCGCATGGATGACCTCAGTGACCTGGAAAAACGTGTACTGGTGGAAAAGCATCTCATCAGCCCCCATTTGGCAGAGGAATCTCGACATGGGGCTGTGATTCTCAGTCAAAACGAAGCGGTCAGCATCATGGTCAATGAAGAGGATCATATCCGAATCCAGTGTCTGTTTCCTGGCTTCCAGCCGGAAGCGGCTTGGCAGTTGGCCGATGAGCTGGATGACTGGTTTGAAAGTCAGCTCACCTACGCTTTCAGTGAAACCAAAGGGTATCTCACCAGTTGTCCCACGAATGTAGGGACGGGGATTCGAGCTTCGGTAATGGTCCATCTGCCGGCACTTGCCCTCACCCGCCAACTGAACCGTCTTTTTCCCGCCATCACTCAGGTGGGATTGGCGATTCGAGGGATCTACGGGGAGGGGAGTGAGGCCCTGGGAAACCTCTACCAGGTATCCAATCAAGTGACATTGGGCCAGCGGGAAGAGGAGATTGTCCTAAAACTGGAGGGGGTGGTGCGGCAGATGATCGAGCATGAGCACACGACCCGACAGCGAATCCGGGAAGCCTCTTTTACTCAGTTGGAGGATCGGATTCACCGCTCCTTCGGCATCCTCTCCAACGCTCGGGTGATCAGTTCCAAAGAGACGATGGAACGTCTATCCGATGTACGGCTGGGCATCGATATGGGTCTGATCTCCGGAGTTACTCCTCAAGTGATGAACGAATTGATGGTGATCACTCAGCCTGGATTTCTGCAGATCCGGGCCAACCAGCGGTTGGATACAGAAGAGCGGGATATCCGCCGTGCAGAAATGATCCGAGAACAGCTTTCCTTGGGACCGGAAAGGGAATAATAAACATGAATTCACTCAGAGAGGGGTGCATCATCCCATGATGTTTGGAAGATTCACGGAGCGGGCTCAGAAAGTGCTGGCTCTGGCGCAGGAGGAAGCCGTTCGACTGGGCCACGGCAACATCGGTACAGAACATATCCTGTTGGGCCTCGTGCGGGAAGGCGAGGGGATCGCTGCTAAGGCGTTGATGGGCCTGGGACTGGGTTTGGAAAAGGTACAGAAGGAAGTGGAGTCTCTTATCG
>CAUGKZ010000313.1 GCA_959600065.1 uncultured Kroppenstedtia sp.
GTCTCTGTACCTTCAGCAAGATAAATACAAGGAAGCAGAAAATGCTCTCTCAGAAGCGATACAGATTGGAGGTGCACATAAAAGCACAGTAAGACTCGTAGACACATACATCACCTATGGTGAACTACTTCATAAACAGGGGAATTATCAAAAAGCGAGTGGATATCACCGAAAAGCAATTGAACTTGCTCGTAAATGTAATAATAGACAGAAAGAACACAAGGCAATGTTTCTACTTAGTAAAAGCTTGGAGAAAACTGACGAAAAGGAATTCAACGAGTGCATGAAGAATATGTATAAGCTGCAGGAACAAATTTACGGTGAGGAGGAGCACGAAATTGCGCAAAGTGTCTAAAATAGTTACTATCTGTCTGGCCGTGGCTTTTGTTTTTGTCGCTACAGTTGGTTTATCCGACGTGACGAATCAACGGGTTGAGAATGAAAAGTCTGCGGCAGTTCAAGCAAGAGACCCCATTGAAAGTTGACACGTCGGAGTACAAATCTCTGCAAAATCGAGAATGCACTCAATTAAATCTCTTCCAGCAATTCAGGACAACCGATTGGGTTTGTCCGTTTTTTTATTACATAGATCAGGTACCCATAAACCTGACTCATGGTCATTTTTTGGATTGGCCTCCCCTTGTGTATATAATGTACGTACCTTTAGCGAAACGGGAGGTTGAAAAATTGTCCAATCACGAAGGTCGTGAACCGAACCGGCTGATTCAAGAAAAATCCCCCTATCTGCTGCAACACGCATACAATCCGGTGGATTGGTATCCCTGGAGTGATGCGGCGTTTGCGAAGGCGAGGAAGGAAGATAAGCCAATTTTTCTCTCTATCGGGTACTCCACCTGCCACTGGTGCCATGTAATGGCGCGGGAAAGTTTTGAGGATGTGGAGGTGGCTCATCTTCTCAACCGGGAATACATCGCGATCAAGGTGGATCGGGAGGAACGTCCGGATGTGGATCATATCTATATGTCGGTCTGCCAGGCGCTGACGGGACAGGGGGGATGGCCGCTTACGATCCTCATGACTCCGGAGAAGGAGCCTTTTTTCGCGGGCACGTATTTTCCTAAACAAGCGGTGCAGGGAATGCAGGGGTTGATGGAAATCCTGGAACAGGTGGCCCGGTCCTGGCGGGAAGAACGAGAGCCGGTGCTGAATGCAGGGCGGAAAATCACGCGAGCGGTAAAAACCCAATTGAAGGTGAGCGAGTCCGGGGATTTGGGGAAAGAGGAGTTGGAGGAGGCCTATCATCAGTTTAAGTCCACCTATGATCCCCAGTATGGAGGATTCGGGACGGCGCCCAAATTTCCGCGTCCCCATGATTTGCTGTTTCTATTGCGATACTGGAAAGAGAGCCGGGAACCCTTTGCTCTGTCCATGGTGGAGCACACCCTGGAGGGGATGCAACGAGGCGGGATTTATGACCATATAGGATTCGGCTTTGCTCGCTATTCGGTGGATCAGGAGTGGTTGGTTCCTCATTTTGAGAAGATGTTATACGATAACGCCCTCTTGGCCTATGCCTATCTGGAAGCTTATCAGGTGACACAGAAGGAGGTCTATGCCGAGACGGCCCGAGGGATTTTCGCCTATGTATTGCGAGAGATGACCTCTGAAGAAGGAGGGTTCTACTCCGCCGAGGATGCTGATTCGGAGGGGGAGGAAGGCAAGTTTTATGTCTGGAAGCCCTCTGAGGTAAATGAAGTGCTGGGGGAAGAGGCCGGGGAGCTTTTTTGTGAGTGCTATGATATTACTCCCCAGGGAAATTTTGAACAGAAGATGTGTATCCCCAACCGGATCCACTCCTCTTTGCAGGAAATCGCAGAGAGAAGAAATTCGGATATAGAAGAGCTCCGAAAGCAGCTGGAGGGATCCCGGGAGAAGCTATTTTGGGCTCGGGAGGAACGGGTCCATCCCCACAAGGATGATAAAATCCTCACTTCCTGGAATGGATTGATGATTGCCGCCTTCGCCAAGGGAGCCCAGGTTCTGGGGGATGAAAGCTATGCCGAAGCGGCGGAGAAAGCAGCGTCCTTTATCCTGGAGAGGCTACGGGATGAGAAGGGGCGGCTCCTGGCCCGTTACCGAGAGGGAGAGGCAGCGCTCCCAGGCTATGTGGATGATTATGCTTTTTTCGTCTGGGGACTGATCGAGCTGTATGAGGCGATGTTCCAGCCCCGTTATTTGCAGTCTGCTTTGGAGTTGACCGGGGAGATGCTAGATCTGTTCAGAGATGAAGAGGAGGATGGGCTGTATTTCACCGGTCGGGATGCAGAAAAGTTGCTGACTCGGACCAAGGAAGTGTACGATGGGGCTGTGCCCTCGGGAAACTCCGTCGCCGCCCTCAATCTGGCCCGTCTCGCCCGACTCACCGGAGACACGGAGCTTCGGGAGCAGGCAGACCGACAGATCCGGGCTTTTGCAGGATCTGTCGGTCAAGCTCCCACTGCTTTCAGCTTTTTCTTAACCGCGGTGCAGTTTTTCCTGGGGACATCCAAGGAGATCGTCATCGCAGGCCCCGAGGGGGACCGGGATACGGAAAAGATGATTCAGCGAGTACAGCAGGCTTTTTTGCCTGAGGCGGTTCTCCTTTTTAAACCTGAGGGAAAGGGAGAGGAAGTAACTCAACTGGTCCCCTTTCTCGCCGAACAGGGTGCGATCCAGGGACGGGCGACGGCCTATATCTGTGAAAACTACGCTTGTAAGGCTCCAGCCACCACACTGGAGGAGCTGGAAGAGCGTCTGGGATATGAAAAACACCGATAGACCCATTCTCTAAAAAGGAACGGTTCAAGACCGTTCCTTTTTGCTGTCCACCTAAGTGACCTTGTGCCACAGGCACTACAATCTGCAATCGAGGAAGTGCCACAGGCACTACAATCTGCAATCGAGGAAGTGCCACAGGCACTACAATTGGAAATCGAGGAAGTGCCACAGGCACTACAATCTCAATGGACTGAAGCCCTAGAGCAGAGGTAATCATCCTACGAAGCGGAGAAGTCTTACGAGAGAACGCCTAGAAACATTACGAAATGTCGCCATACCCACACTGGACACCTGCCCTGCCTAGAGTCGGTTTGCACCTCGCTCCATATAGGGAGGGCGGGGTTTCACATGGAGCGATTTTGGATCGTCAGAACTTTGATGCTGGAATGTGAAACCCCATCCCGGCTGTCGATGAACGCAGATATCACAACGTTTCTAGAGGCAACAAGCTTCCTACGCATTTACAGGTACTGATGATCGATCTCCCCTCTATAAAAAACGTACTGATTTTGTGCGGGATTATAGAAACCCCGTTGATCCTTTACCCCCAGCAGGAGT
>CAUGKZ010000314.1 GCA_959600065.1 uncultured Kroppenstedtia sp.
GAACCCCCCTACACCCAGGTAGCTCTTTTCTGTTCCTATTTTTCCATTGTTCCCCCCCCGCCGGTAGCCACCCAATATACTGCAGTCATCTTCCAAGTGCAAAAGGGTTCAGTTCTTGTGGATTATATTGCTTTAACGCCTCATGATGTATGAGCTGGGGGCCACTCTTAGGAGTGCCCCAGATTCCTGTGGGACCCCGGGGCGACGCCTTGACTTCTGGGAAAACTCAGAACATCAGTTTGCAAACTTTTTGGCCACTGGATACAATGAAATGAAGGAATTTTAAGTGCCTGAGTCGAATGGTTCACTACATATCCTCATTAGAGAATAACCATGTCATGTATAATAGGATAGACAGATTATGTGAGGCCCAAGTCGGAGCCACAGGAGATGTACCGATTCGGGATGGCCTGGACAGGAGGAGTTTCATGCCGACGCCAAGTATGGAGGATTACTTGGAAGTGATCTATAAACTGATTGAAAAAAAGGGGTATGCCAGAGTTTCAGATATCGCTGAAGCACTGGAGGTACACCCTTCTTCGGTTACTAAAATGGTACAAAAACTGGATCACAGCCAGTACCTGATTTATGAGAAATACCGGGGCTTGGTTTTGACGCCGAAAGGAAAAAAAATCGGCAAAAGACTGTTGGACCGTCACACGCTTCTTGAAGAATTCTTACGGATTATTGGTGTGGATGAAAGCCGGATTTACGAGGATGTGGAGGGAATAGAACACCACCTCAGTTGGGATTCCATCAACAATATCGAATACTTGGTGGAGTATTTCCAAAAGAATCCGGCGCGTGTAAGAGAATTGCAAGCCTTCAAACAGGAAAATGAGCTGGAGGAAATTGATTCCTGAATAACCCTGTGGTTTTCCATGGGGTTTTTTGCTCTCCAAAAGGCATAAACATGATACAGGGTAGCCCGACTGGTAGCCTAGCCTCTCTAACAATGTTGTGAATAAGTCGTCACAGGTAGGGTGGGGGGGCACATGGTAGGTTTTTGGCTCGTCAGAACTTGGGTACCGAAATGTGAAACCTCATCCCGACCGTCTAAAAGATGTAAATCACAACGCTTCTAAGGGGGTGATCCGGATTTTTGCCGATGCAGTGTTGGAAGGAGGAGGGATCAAAGCTTTTGGATTGGTGGGGGCTTTAAGTGTGGCCGAAGAAAAAGGATATGAGTGGAAACGACTGGCTGGAACCTCGGCTGGGTCTCTGGTCGCCGCTCTGCTGGCAGCAGGGTACCGAAGCGAGGAATTATACCGAGCGATGGAGGAGTATGATTTTACTCTGCTGACGGCGACGACGTGGTACCATCGTCTTCCCTATCTCGGCCCGAGCATTCGCCTATGGGTGAAAAAGGGGTTATACTCTGGCCGCCCCTTGGAACGGTGGGTCGGGGAAATGCTGGCCAAAAAAAATGTTTACACATTTGCCGATTTGAAGGAACGGAAGCTTTCGATTATCGCTTCAGATCTCAGCAGGGGAAGTCTGTTGGTACTTCCCCATGATTTAGAGGAGTATGGAATCCCACCGGAAAAATTATCTGTGGCTCGGGCAGTTTTGATGAGTTGCTCCATCCCTTTCTTTTTCGATCCCGTCCGAGTGCTCCACCAACCTTCCAAACAGACCAGTTATGTGGTGGATGGTGCCGTGCTCAGCAATTTTCCTGTCTGGTTGTTTGATCAAAAAAATCCCCGGTGGCCCACCTTTGGCTTTCGCTTTTTATCAGAGGAAACGGGAGGCCATCCGATCGAAGGTCCCATCTCTTTGTTACGGGCGATGTTTCTGACAATGATGGATGCTCATGATAACCGGCATATCAAGGATCAGGACCGGCTTCGGACGATTCAGGTACCCACCCAAGGGATTAAAATGACTGATTTTGACCTGGATAAAGAGAAGCGGAAGGGATTGTTCGATGCGGGGGTTGAAGCGGCGGAAAATTTCTTTAAACACTGGACATTCAAACAATATTTGGCGCTACGCGGATACGATCGGGGTCCTTCTTGGCGGCTTCATACGTTAGATTCTTAAAGGGGGGTGAAAAATGGGGAGTGGGGGAAAGCAGGCGGGGGAGTTCTCCTACCGGATTTTAACCAACAAAGAGCAGAAAAAATTACCGGGAGATCTCCGCAATTGGCTGGAAGAAGTGAAGCAGAGACGGGGAGTCCATCTCTATCAGCACCGTGGACATCAGTATTTGATGATTTCCGCCGGGATGAAGCCCAATCCGGGACATCGGTTGGAGTTGGTCGGTGTTAAAAAAGAAAGGGGGGAGCCTGGATTTCTCGTTCGTGAAGTGGCTCCCGAACCCGGTAAGATGCATCCCCAGGTGATCAGCTTTCCCTACTTGGTGATCCGTGTCAAAGGTCCTGTCCCAAAGATCCTTCATGCGAATTCCGGGGATATTTTCACCCAGGGAGCGGTTACCGAGGCCGATCCAAAAGCAAAGCAGATCACTGAATCTCCGAAGGACTGAGGTAGCCCTTCGGTTTTCTGTTCTATAGACTGGATGTTCTAGAAACGTTTGTGAAAATGTTGTCACACCCACAGGACACAAAATGCCTGAGGAGAGCGAAGCGATCCCCAGGCTAATTTCATTCAACGCTTTGAAGTTAAGGCATCTTGGTTTTATTCGATGAGCGGTTTCCGTTGCCGTTGATGACGCGAAAACGTCTCTTTTTCCGCTCCCGCAATTTTTCTTTTTGGGTGGTGGCCCTGGATTTCCGGGCCATGGCGGGGGTGGAGGGATGACTCAATCGAATCAGCCATCTGGGCGGGTGACGATATAGGTACCAGATTAGAACCACCGCGGCCAGAATCCCTAAAAAGAGGATCGTATCGGTGATCAACTTGGAAACCAACCCGATTGCGACAAGGGTCAGGATCACGCTGCGCCAAATTTTTGTTTTTGTGCTCAACACGGCGTATCTCCCTCGTTTCATAGAACCCAAATAGTTAACTCGAATGGACAATAGTGGATCCGTGGATCGGTTCTGTGGCCTTTTGATCCAGTTGAACCATTCGGTTGAAGGCGGCGATGGCCACCTCCACCTGATCATCCTCCGGTTGCCGCGTGGTCAATTTCTGAAGCCATAGACCGGGATAGCCGAGCCAGGTGAGGACTGGAACATCCCGGACCGCGTTGGTGATCCGGAGCAGTTCGTAGGAAAGGCCGATCACCACGGGAATCAGAAGCAACCGAGTGAGGACGCGGTCCCAGACGCTGTCGTATGAGAAGAAGGAGTAAAGGATTACCCCTACGATCACAGTCAGAATGATGAAACTGCTACCACAGCGATAGTGAAGTGTCGA
>CAUGKZ010000315.1 GCA_959600065.1 uncultured Kroppenstedtia sp.
GCACAAGTCTCGCCAAGGTCACTCCGTTCCCGGTCTCGCTATGCGCTCTTTGCAAAAGATCGTAGCCGTCCCACCATCCCCGTCCCCTCAAGCAATTTTTTTGCGATGAGGGCAATGGGAAGAGCGAAAGGGTCGTTTCGTTCCCATCATCCACTTTATAGTTAATCAACAGCCCTGTGTCCTTGTATAATTTGGCTGATTCGATGTAACGATGCGAGGAGGAATATCGACTTGTCCCGAGGCATAGCCATCATTCTGATTGTTACCGGCCTTTTCCTCGTAGCCTACAACGGATACCAATGGTGGGATCAGATCCGCGTCGCGGTTCAAGATCCCAAATTGGCGATGTCCATCGCCGACGATTGGGATCAACTGGACAAAGAGCCTTCCAAAAAGAAGGGGGACGACGCCGATTTCAAACCGAGTAGAGGGGATCAGATCGGACAACTCTTCATCCCCCGCATCGGCGCCGTTTTGCCCATCATCTATGGAACAGAAGCTGAGGAACTGGCCAAGGGAGTGGGTCAGTATATCGGATACGGGACGGTCCTTCCCGGTGAAACGGGCCACTCTGTTCTCGCAGGCCATCGAGAAACTACCTTTCGGCGAGCGGGGGAATTGAAAAAAGGTGACAAAATTTACGTGAAGATGAATCATCACACCCATACTTACCAAATTCGTAAAACATTCATCGTTGATGAGCATGACCGCAGTGTCATCGTTCCCCACGATCATCCTGATCTGTCTCTGATCACCTGCTACCCTTTCAACCTGGTGGGCAGCGCCCCCCAGCGTTACATTATCCGCGCAGACCTGATTGAGAGCAAAGAAAACGAATGAGGCTTCCTTCGCTTTCAAAAGGTTTCAATCCACAATGGGCCCCTTTCCCACTTGGGAAGAGGCCCGTTGATTTCACATATTCTCGGCATCTGATTCATTCTTTACCTGCCACCACCGGGGCAATCCCCAGCTTCTCCAGTTTGGATTGAATATCTTTTAGACGGGGAGCTCCTTCCCCGACAATCTCTCCGTCAATAACCACCACCGGATACCAGAGATCCTCTTCCACTACCCGACGAGAGAAAGCCTGTTCCTCCTCGCCGCTGGGATGGTGAATATCCACATGATGGATCGACACCTGATCCCCGTATTTCCTTCCCAGAGCCGCCGACAGCCAAGAGGCCGTCTCTTGCGAGGATGGGAGATTGACGCAGCTCGCACAAAGCTCCTCCGCTCCATACACCCATACTTTCACCTTCATCGGCCATCCCCTCCCCTCTCAGCGAAGCGCCTGTTCCAAGTCTTCCAAAAGATCTTCCGGATCCTCCACTCCCACAGAAATTCGGATTAATCCCTCCGTGATGCCCAGTTCCCGGCGCCGTTCCGGGGGTATCGAAGCATGGGTCATCCGGGCAGGCACAGAGATCAAACTTTCCACCGCCCCCAAACTCTCCGCCAGGGTGAAGAAGCGGGTTTTGGATAACACCTGTTCCGCGCGAGCTCCGTCTCCCACATCAAAGGAGATCATCCCCCCAAACCCTCTCGCCTGCTTAGCTGCAATGGAATGCCCTGGGTGCTCACTCAGACCAGGATAAAAAACCTGCTCGATCTCCGGCCGGCCCTTCAGCCATTCAGCCAGCTTTCGGCTAGTAGCCTCATGCTGTCTCATCCGAAGTCCCAAGGTTTTGATCCCCCGGATCAATAACCAAGAATCATGGGGGGACAGAACCCCTCCCATGGAATTCTGCAGAAAGTGAATCCGCTCCCCTAACGCCTCATCCTTCACCACTACCAGTCCGGACACCACATCACTGTGTCCGCCTAAATATTTGGTGGCGCTATGGATGACGAGATCCGCACCCAGATCGATGGGGTTTTGCCAATAAGGCGTGAGGAAGGTGTTGTCCACGATCAAAAGCAATCCATGTTTGCGGCAGATCTCCGCCATTTCCCCAATATCTGTCACCTTCAGCAGAGGATTGCTGGGAGTTTCCATGAAAACGGCTTTCGTCTCGGGGCGTATGGCCGCCTCCACTTCCTGCGGACGGCTGGTGTCCACAAAATCGCTCCGAATCCCCAACCGATTAAACACTTGACTCATCACCCTGTAAGTTCCACCGTAAACATCATCCCCCATCACCAGATGATCTCCTTGATCAAACAGAGAAGTGACAGTGGATATGGCTGCCATGCCAGAGGCGAAGGCAAATCCTCGGGCACCATTTTCCAGATCGGCGATCAATTTCTCCAAAGCTTCCCGGGTGGGATTGCCTGTGCGGGAATATTCATAGCCCCGATGTTGACCAATCGCATCCTGTTTATAAGTGGAGACTTGGTAGATTGGTACACTGACAGCACCGGTTCGCTCATCCCCGAATACGCCACCGTGGATCAATTGGGTATCGATTCGCATCTTTTCTACTCCCCTTCTTCATAGATCTGTTGGCTGAGATAACGATCACTTCCATCGGGAAAGATCACCAGGATCCGAGTGCCCGGAGCGGCTTGCTTCGCTTCGTCCAAGGCGGCATGAAAGGCGGCTCCAGAAGAACTAGCGACCAGCATCCCTTCCCGTCGGGCCAGTTCTTTCGTTCTCCGAAAGGCGTCCCGATCCAAAACCGTGTGGATGGCATCGAAGTAGGATGAATCCATATACTCCGGCAGGAACTCCATCCCGATCCCTTCTGTCTTATGCGGAGCCGGCTCGCCTCCGCCGAGAATGGAACCCTCTGGTTCCACAATCACCGTTTTCATATGGGGATTCTGCTCCTTCAGGTAACGGGCACATCCCATAAAGGTACCTCCGGAACCCGCTCCTGCCACGAACACATCCAAGCGGCCCTCCATCTGTTCCCAGATCTCTGGTCCCGTCGTCTCATAATGGGCCCGAGGATTGGCCGGATTGCCAAACTGCTGGGGGCAGTAGGCACCCCCGATAGTTTTCGTCAACTCTTCCGCCTTGGCAATCGCTCCCCGCACTCCCTCTTCCGCTGGGGTATTCACCACTTGTGCTCCCAGAGCGCGCATCAGCTCCTGCTTCTCCTGGGAAAATTTCTCCGGCACCACAAAGATCACCTGGTAACCGGTTCCCACCGCTGCCAAAGCCAATCCAATTCCCGTATTTCCAGCAGTCGGTTCAATGATCGTCCCTCCCGGCTTCAATTGGCCGGTTTCTTCCCCCGCTTGGATCAAAGAAAGACCCAGTCGATCCTTCACGCTGCCTCCTGGATTCAGATACTCCAACTTTGCATAAAGCTGAACTCCCTCAGGAATCGGAAAATCCTTGATTCGCACCACTGGTGTCCAGCCGATTAGCTC
>CAUGKZ010000316.1 GCA_959600065.1 uncultured Kroppenstedtia sp.
GATTTCGGGACAGCGACCACGTTCTGTTTTATCGATGAGAGGGGACATTATGTCGGAGGGGCGATCACCCCTGGGATCACCATCTCTGCAGAGGCCTTGTATCAACGGGCTTCCCAGCTCACCCGGGTGGAAATCGTCCAACCTGAGAGCGTGATCGGACGGAACACCATCAAGGCGATTCAAGCCGGCGTTTACTACGGCTATGTGGGGACCGTGGATGGGATTGTCACCCGGATGAAAGCCTTGATGAAGAAACCACCCACGGTGGTTGCCACCGGGGGACTGGCGGAGCTGATCTGTGCAGAGACCCGCACCATTGATGTAGTGGATCCCTTGCTTACACTGAAGGGACTGAAAATGATCTACGATCGCAATTCCAATTGAGGTGAGCGGGACTCTGCATGGCGTATTTTTTCACAGTCGACGGAAAGTGAGGATGTCAAAATGACCGCAGTACAGGATTACGCGATCCGGGGGACCGCATATCAGGGGTTTGTGCGGGCTTTTGCCTGTGTGACCACCGACATGATGAATGAGATGCAAAAGCGTCATCAAACCTGGCCTGTCGCTAGCGCCGCCTTGGGACGGACGGTGTCGGCGGGAGCGATGATGGGGATGGCGATGAAAAATGACTCCGACAAAATGACGATCCGAGTCCAAGGGGATGGCCCCTTAGGGCAGATCCTGGTCGATGTGGAGTCTGGGGGAAGGGTTCGGGGCTACGTGCAAAATCCGGTGGTGGATCTGCCTCACAATGCCCAGGGAAAGTTGAATGTGGGCGAGGGTGTGGGCCAAGGAACCCTGAGTGTGGTTCGAGATTTGGGCCTAAAGGAGCCCTATCAAGGGAGCGTCGACTTGGTCTCCGGAGAGCTGGGGGATGATTTCACCTATTACCTGACGGTCTCGGAACAGATTCCCTCCTCTGTGGGAGTGGGGGTCCTGGTGGCTCCCGATGGAGGGATCCTCCATTCCGGCGGCTTTATCGTTCAGCTGATGCCCGGTGCTGAAGAACAATTGATCGCAGACTTGGAACAACGGATCCAACACATGCCTTCCGTCACGCAATTGATGGAAAAAGGAAACCGTCCCGAGGATCTTCTCTACCGAATCCTGGGGGACAGTCTGAAAATCAACGAACAGCAACCCCTCAGCTTCCACTGTCACTGCTCCCGAGAGCGGGTGGAAAATACCTTGCGCAGTCTGGGCAAGGATGAATTACAACAATTGATCGAGGAGCAGGGATCAGCGGAAGTGATCTGTCATTTTTGTAATGAAGTTTACCAGGTGCCCAAACCGGATCTGGAGAAATTGGTGCAAGAGGCCAATTGAAAAGTACGATGCAGTCCGATCCACATCCAGTGGACTCGGGCTGTTTTCTTTTTGGGGGCATGAGTGGGGCTGGGGAGGAAGAAAATAGAGAGGAAAACCCGTTGCTAACTTGAAATTGACAGAGCGAGGGCGGATTGGTACGATAAAACCATAAATACCAACCGAACTACTTGGTAAAAAGGGGAGGCCATTATGCGCGTTGCCAACAGCATTACTGATCTCATCGGGGAAACCCCTATTGTGAAGTTGAATCGCATTGTAGGCAAATCAGACGCTGACATCTATCTGAAACTGGAATATTTCAACCCTGGGAGCAGTGTGAAAGACCGGATCGCCCTTAGCATGATCGAAGACGCAGAGGAACGGGGGGAATTGAAGCCAGGGGATACGATCCTGGAGCCTACCAGTGGAAACACGGGAATCGGGTTGGCTATGGTCGCAGCGGCCAAGGGGTATCGAGCGATTCTGGTGATGCCGGATACTATGAGTATGGAACGGCGCAACCTCCTACGGGCCTATGGGGCGGAACTGGTGCTTACACCTGGAGCCGAGGGGATGAAGGGAGCCATCGCCAAAGCAGAAGAGTTGGCCGCCGCCCGCCCGGATGTGTTCATGCCGCAACAGTTTAACAATCCGGCCAACGTGAAGATTCATGCAGAGACGACGGGGCCGGAGCTCATCAAACAGATGGGCGGCCAGGTGGATGCCTTTGTAGCTGGGGTGGGCACCGGCGGAACCATTACCGGTGTCGGGAAAGTTCTGAAAGAGCAGATTCCCGATATTCATATCGTCGCAGTGGAACCCACCGCTTCTCCTGTCCTCTCCGGTGGCCAACCCAGTCCCCATAAGATCCAGGGGATTGGAGCCGGGTTTGTCCCGGAGATTCTGGATCGGGAGATCTATGATGAAGTGATCACCATCGACAACGAAGAAGCTTTTACATGGGCTCGCCGGCTGGCCCGGGAAGAAGGGATCCTCGGGGGGATCTCCTCTGGAGCTGCTGTCGCCGCCTCTATGAAGGTGGCTCGCCGGTTGGGAGAAGGCAAACGGGTGTTGACAGTGATCCCCAGCAATGGGGAGCGCTACTTGACCACTCAGCTGTACCAATTTGAAGAGTGAGGCTGGATCTGGCCCCGCGTGAGCGGGGCTTTTTTCCTGTTGAAAGGGGCGAGGGGAAGGGGAAAGGACACCTTTTTTCCCCGCCGGTTTTGTTGTAAACTGGGGGAAGGGTTTTGTGCAATCAATCACAACATGACAGCAGGCCTACGGGAGGCAGCCCGCTGTCAGCCAAGGATATAGATTCCAGCCGATGTGGAGGAGAGAACCCTTGACACAAACGACGCTAACTCCCTTCCGGCCGATCCAGGCCGGTGCCTATACCTTGCCCACAGACCGACGCACTGTGGTGATGGGGATTCTCAATATTACTCCCGATTCTTTTTCCGACGGAGGGAAGTATCATCAGATGGAGTCGGCGATGAACCGCGCTCGGCAACTGGTGGCGGATGGTGCCGACCTGATCGATGTGGGAGGCGAATCCACCCGACCGGGATATACTCCCGTCTCCTTGGAGGAGGAGTTGCAACGGGTGATCCCTGTCATCCGTGAACTATCTCAAACCATCGACGTACCTATCTCCATCGACACCACCAAGGCGGAGGTGGCCCGGCAGGCGGTGGAAGCGGGTGCCCATATCATCAATGATCAGTGGGGATGCAAAAAAGACCCCGACATGGCCCGAACCGCAGCGGAACTGGATGTACCAGTAATCCTGATGCATAATCGGGAGGAAGCCCGTTATCACTCCCTGATGGAAGAGGTCTGTGCCGACTTGATGGAATGTGTGGACATCGCCCGCAGGGCGGGAGTCAAAGAAGAGCGAATCATCCTTGATCCGGGGATTGGCTTCGGCAAGACCCATCCGCAAAATCTGACGGTAATGAACCATCTGGAGCAGATCGTGGAACTGGGCTATCCCGTTCTTC
>CAUGKZ010000317.1 GCA_959600065.1 uncultured Kroppenstedtia sp.
AAAGGCAGTGGTCCTGACCCCAATACCTCCAACGCAGTAATACAAGGATTACTGGCTGATATGACTGCCAAGCTGGTTACGGCCCAGGAGGAAATCGCTGTGCTTACCAAAGAGAAAGGGGAACTTTCACAGGAGGTATCCGCCAAACAAACAGAAATCACCGGTTTGCAGACCAAGATTCAGACCCTTTCCGGCCTTGCGGAGCAGGACGGGGGGAAGGGCTCCCAGCATGCACGTCTGGAACCGGACGCTAAAGACATTGTCATGAATTGGGATGACGAAAAACAACTGGGCGGCCTCTCGGGGGAGATGTTCGCAATGGACCGCCCTTATAACCAGCGCCTGCGCGCAGAGATGCTTTACCGCAAGGGGTTGACCGTTCAGGTGCCCACTGCCAGTTCGATCGATTACTCCCGCCTGAAAGAGGACCTGGGAGCCTTCTACCGCATCCCCTGGCAGGAGCGTTTACAGTCTTTCCTGACCCTGCTTCCTTCCATCGAGAGTATTTTCCCGCTGGAATCGGGATATCAGGACCTGGCCGTGCTGACAAACATCTGGTTGGGTGAGTTCTCCCAGGCTGACAATACCGCCAGTGATTTCGACAATGTAACGAAAGGTAATTACGAGTTCGACAATGAAACGCTGCGCATGTCGAGCGTCATGTTCGCGCATAAGTTCAAAGACCTCAAGGCACTTGAAAAATCATGGATCGGTTCTTATAACAAGGAAGGGTCGCAGGTCATCAAATGGTCGTTCATCGAGTACATTCTGGCCGAGACTGCCAAAAAGCTGCACAATGAACGCGAACAGCGACGTATTAACGGCGTCCGTAAAGAACCGGACCTGAACAAGCCCGGACGTGCGATGGAGGCTGCCGACGGGCTGTACGAATTCCTCAACAAGAAGGTGAACGGACACATTGACATCAATAACGGCAAACTGGTTTACCAGGTAAAACCCTTTGAACTGGGTACCCTTTCTCCTGAAAATATCGGTGAGAAGATCTACCTGGGCACCTCCATGATTCCTGCGGTCCTGCGCGACTCGGGTTCCCTGGCCCTGTATATGCCCTCACACATGATCGTGTGGTACCATAAATACAATGAGATGCACTATGGTCAGAACCAGGACTATAAGGCAGGTATCATGTTTGTGAAGGAGTATCCGTCCGTGAAGCTTATACCGGTTCCCAACGCTGACAACCACCACCGCATCTTCTGGACGATGGAGGGTAACATACACCTGTTCGAGCACCAGAGCGGCGAAATGACCCGGTTCAACATCGAGCAGCAGGACTGGACGCTGAAGGTATGGAGTAACTGGAAAGAGTCCGTGTGGGCTTATGCCGTCGGATTCAAATACACTAAAAAGGAAGATATGGACTATACCCGTCAGATGATCTTCTGCAACGAGTACGACCGCCCGGCTTCCTATTTCGTGGAAGCTGACAAGGACGCCCAGCCATCGGCCGGCTCCCATACCTCGATCGTGACGGCCGGCAATACGAACCTTTTGGCAATTACCGACATTGAGAATGCCGAGGTCGGAAGTGTCATTACCCTGAAATGCGGAAGCGTGAACAAGGGGGTAAAGATTGACAAGAGCGGTAAATTCGACCTGATCTCCGCGGCTTGGGAACCCAAGAAAGGCGATATGATCCGCCTGATGAAACGCCAAGACGGGAAATTCATCGAACTGGGCCGTGAGACGGGAGCTACGGGAGCCCTGCAATTCCCGGATAATGAAGCAACCCCATCGCTTCAGGGAGGTGACGTCTTCGTAACGGGAGCCAACACAACTCCTACCGCAATAACGAATTTTACTGACGCTGTTCCCGGCAAGACCTATACCATTCATGGAAATGGGGATAAGAATGCCAGCACGATTGCTGCGGGAGGCAACTTTGTGCTTACCTCAGAGATGACCCTTGGTACGGGGAAATTCATCAGGCTGGTAAAAGCTGATGACGGAAAATTCTATGAAGTGGCCCGCGGCTGATAATTTATCACCAGGGGGGAGATCCCCCCTGGTTTTTCATCACTTAAAAATCGAGATATATGAATAATTACGTTAAGACTTCCGTTCCCAGACCGGTGGGCAATCCCGGAAACGGTATCAACCCCAAAGACGTGCTCACCCTGATCGACATCGACGATCTGGTCTATTTCCCTCCCCGTGACGGTGCCGGAGTGGTGCTGGAGGGTGACATCGTGGTAAAGCCGTCGGCTTACTCCACGGACTTGTATTTAACTCCCGGTACTGTGGAGCTGAGCTCCAACGGTGAAGGGGAAACCGACGCCAAGGGCTTCACCCCTTCGGTTAAGGGAAAACATCCGGGTAACAAACAGGAGGTTCGTGAGTTCAAGACCAACTGGCTGGGACGCCACTGCATAGCTATCCTGCAATACTGCAACGGGCAGGATCCGGATATCCTGGGTTCCCCTTGCAACCCTTTGGAAATGTCGGTCAATTATACCGGAAATAAAGACGGCAACGCCTCGGAGTTCACCTTCACGCAGATAAGCAAAGGAGACGATATCGGTATCTATAAAGGCACCATCCCACACGAAGAGCCGGTGGCGACTGTTCCCGCATCGGCAACGGAAATTCCCTTTAAAGGCCGCGGGCAGTACCAGCTAAGCGCCGGAGCGGCCAAGATCGCTACCATTAAGGGGGCCAAACACGGCGACCTGTTCACCCTGCTCGGGGTGGTGTCCGGCGTAGCTCCTACAATCGAAAAGGCAGGACAGACAGCCTTCATGCTGAAAAACGGAAAGACGTTCACCGCTTCACCGGGCAGCCAGATTACTTTCAAGGCCTTCGATACCGGCGGGGGAGCCATCCAGTGTGTGGAACAGTCGAGATTCGAGGTTTAATGCCCTTAGGATTGTATGATGGTCTGATATCAAGACCATTCCACTTTCAGGCAATTGCCTTGTTTTCCCTTTACGGGGCAAGGCAATTGCCTTTTTTCAGTCCTTTGTACCGCAGCCGGTATCGGGTATCTTTACGGCGTATCATTTAAAATTCAATTCAATGAAAGAGCAAATCATTTCCTATTTAGAAGGACCGCGTGATTACTCCCAAGGGGTAGCCCTGTATGAGCAGTTCGGTCCCAACCGCATGCTGAAGGCCAAGTTCCGGCAGATCGGGGAGTGTGAGATGACAAGGGGAACCCTTATCGAGGAGCTGCGCAAGCTTTCCGGCATGAGCGAGGCGGAATTTGCCGGCATGCACAGGAAGGCGCACCATATTCCGTCGAAGGCGGAACAGCCTGTCAGCCCCGTCCCTGTCAGGATGTATGCGGACGAC
>CAUGKZ010000318.1 GCA_959600065.1 uncultured Kroppenstedtia sp.
TAGGATTTTTAAAAGTTAATGGGTTATCTGAGTAAAATTCCGTAAAAGAATATCCATTCGGGGTATTCGTGATTGAATACATTTTATCTTTGTATTCAAACTCAATATCATGTCCTATGAATACATACTCTACTAACTGATCATAAGAGCAATCCATATTGCTTCACCCTTCTAATACCATTTTCCTCTAACAGGTTTTCCGTTTTTCCATTTCCAATCATGACGATGGGGTACTTTGGGATGTGTCTTAGAGTTTCCATGATTAGTGTAATCAATATCAGTTCGAACCCTCCCCTTCCCATCATAATATCTTCGCTGAACAACTTTTCCTTTTGCGTTTACACGATCTTTGCTTGAATATATTTCCGACTTTACCGGCAACTTTTTCTTTGTTTTAGAATGGTTATCCTTAACCTTTTTACCTTTTTGCTTTGCTTTATTCCAGTTTGTTTTTAACAACTGCAAAAAAAGTGGAATTGTTGATTGAACGCTTACTTCTTCCTTTTTCTTGTTTTCAATTAGTTGTACATCTTTCTCTTGTTCATTTAAAACGTTAGCACTTGCATTGACAACTGAAGGAATTGGCAATTCAAAGACCAACATAATAGCGAGAAAAACGGGAATAAATTTTCTCAAACCAACAAACCCCTTTATTTAAATTATTTACCCAACAAATTCGAGTAAATATTGTATTAGAACTAATTTTCATTAATGATAAATACAGATCCAGCCCACCAAAAACTAATTCCTCTGCACTAATACTTTCCGTTCACAAGAAAAATAGCCTATTGCCGCTGGTGACCCACAGTAAAAAAACCGTCCTCCAAGGACGGTCAAACCTAGTTTTCCCATTTTCAGCTGTTCATCCCACCCCTTCTTCCTCTTTCTTCTCAAAAAAGTGCTTCAGGGCGTCGTACACCTGCTCTTTCTCCCGGATGACGTAATGCATAAACTTCGGATCCCGGATATGGCGGTAAGAGGTCATCAGGGTCGAATGCCTATTGTATTGGTTAACTTCACCGTATCCGAACAGGTTGGAGCGCTTCATCAGTTCATCCACCAGTTGGAGACAGCGGTCGTTGTCTGAGCTGAGATTGTCGCCATCGGAGAAGTGGAAGGGATAGATGTTATAGCGGCTGGGTGGATAGCGCTCATCGATGATCTGGAGGGCTTTGCGGTAAGCGGAGGAGCAGATGGTGCCACCAGACTCTCCTTTGTTGAAAAATTGCTCTTCGGATACTTCTTTGGCTTCGGTATGGTGGGCAATAAAGACAATTTCCACCTTTTCGTATTTAGTACGAAGGAAACGGGTCATCCAGAAGAAGAAACTGCGAGCGATGTATTTCTCAAAAATGCCCATGGAACCGCTCGTATCCATCATGGCTAGGACGACAGCCTGGGAGTGAGGGAGGACGACCTCTTCCCAGGTCTTAAATCGCAAGTCGTCTTCCGAGATCCCACCGAAGCTGCGTTTCCCTTTAATCGCGTTCCGTTTCAGCGCTTCCAACAGGGTTCGTTTCTTATCAATATTGCCCATCAACCCTTTTTTGCGGATATCGTTGAACTGGATCTCCTCTACCTGGATCTCATCCTTGTCTTTCTGTTGCAGCCGCGGCAACTCCATCTCCGCAAATAGAATCTCTTCCAACTCTTCCACCGAGATTTCCGTTTCGTACACGTCCTGTCCTGGAGCATCCCCCGCTTTACTGCCTTTGCCGGGTCCGGCTTGGGCGGGTTCCCGTCCCAGTATATCTCCCACCTGGGATTTGCCATCTCCCTGACCGACATGCTTCCCTTTATTGTAATTGTAGCGAAAACGGTACTCTTCCATGGATCGGATCGGGATTTTCACTAATTTTTTTCCGTCGGAAAGGATGATGCTCTCCTCACTGACCAAGTCTGATAGATTTCTTTGGATGGCGTCCTTCACTTTTTCCTGATGGCGCATCTGATCCTGGTAGCCCTTGCGGTGCAGTGACCAGTCCTCCCTGGAAACGATAAAATTGGGGTCTGACATCGGTTCACCTCCCATTGCTTGCAAGTCGCCGGGGATCAGCGGTTCAACAGGCTGCCCACATATTTGAGCAAGTCGTTGGCACAGGTGGGACAATATCCATACTCGTCGATCAGGGTGGCAGTCACCTCATTGACCTTCTTCAATTGATTCTCATCGGGAGTTTTCGTGGAAGTGGTGATCTTCACCACATCCTTCAGATCGGCAAACAATTTTTTCTGAATCGCTTCTCTGAGCCGATCATGGCTGTTATAGTCAAATTTTTTCCCTTTGCGGGCGTAGGCGGAGATGCGGATCAAAATCTCCTCCCGAAAAGCCTTCTTCGCATTTTCAGAAATCCCGATTTGCTCTTCGATAGAGCGCATCAGTTTCTCATCGGGTTCCAGCTCCTCGCCGGTCAGAGGATCCTTGAGCTTGGTCCAGTTACAGAAAGCCTCCACATTATCCAGGTAGTTATCCATCAGGGTTTTGGCCGATTCTTCATATGAATAGACAAAAGCCTTCTGCACTTCTTTCTTAGCGAGTTCATCATATTCTTTCCTTGCAATAGATATAAAATTCAGATAACGCTCCCGTTCTTCCTTAGTAATGGAAGGATGTTGATCCAATCCCTCCTTGATTGCCCGCAGGATGTCCAAGGCATTCATGCAGTCAGAGTCAGTGCGGATGAGGGCACTGGAGATGCGGTTGATCACATAGCGTGGATCAATCCCGGACATCCCCTCGTTCAAGTGCTCATTTTGCAGTTCCTCCAGATCGGCCTCCTTATATCCATCCACCGACTTCCCATCATACAGACGCATCTTTTTGACCAGGTCCATCCCCTGTTTTTTGGACTCCTTCAACCGGGTCAGGATACTGAAAATGGCCGCGGCATGTAGAGCATGGGGAGCGATATGCACGTGTTCGAGATCGCTCTGGCGGATCAGCTTGTAATAGATCTTCTCCTCTTCCGACACTTGCAGATTGTAAGGAATCGGCATCACAATGATCCGGGATTGCAGGGCTTCATTCTTCGGATTGGAGACGAAGGATCGATATTCCGCCTCGTTTGTGTGAGCAATGATGAGCTGATCCGCAGATATCAGGGCGAACCGACCCGCCTTGAAATTCCCTTCCTGAGTGAGGGAAAGCAGATTCCACAGAAATTTCTCGTCGCACTTCAGCATCTCCTGAAACTCCATCAGTCCCCGGTTCGCTTTATTCAGCTCCCCGTCAAAGCGGTAGGCCCTGGGGTCGGACTCCGATCCATACTCGGTGATGGTAGCAAAGTCAATACTTCCCGTCAGGTC
>CAUGKZ010000319.1 GCA_959600065.1 uncultured Kroppenstedtia sp.
AGCAATTTTCCATCTCCCGGAGTCCGAAACAATTCTTTTCCGTTATGCGTCAGGGCAAAGGAGATGGTCGGATGCGCCAAGGCTTGTCTTCCTACATGATCTGCTACATGACTAACTTCAGTGTTGACGGTTTTTAAATATTTCAAACGGGCGGGAGTATTGAAGAACAGCTCCTCCACGCACACTTCAGTTCCGGGAGAACGGGCGGCATCTTCTGTGGACAGTAGTTTACCACCTTCCAGCACCAGCCGGGTCCCGATCCCTTCCGATCGAGCCGTGGTTAAGGTGAGTTTGGAGACAGAAGCGATACTGGGCAACGCCTCCCCTCGGAATCCCAGGGAACGGATAGAAAACAAATCCCGTTCTCGGCGAATTTTACTGGTGGCATGCCGTTCAAATGCGAGAAGAACATCTTCCCGGTCCATCCCCTTCCCATTGTCGGAAACCCGGATCGAGCGGATACCTCCCTCGTGGATCTCAATGTGAATTCGATTCGCTCCTGCATCGAGTGCATTTTCTCCCAGCTCCTTCACCACGGATGCCGGTCGTTCCACCACCTCTCCTGCAGCGATGCGGTTGGCCAATGAATCGTCCAGCAAACGGATCTCACCCATCGACCTCCGCCTCCTTTGCCTTCAGTTTTCGCTGCAGGTCAAAGATAAACTGGATCGTTTCCATAGGCGTCCGGTTGAGAAGGTCCCACTCCCGCAGAGCCTTCAATGTCTCCTCTTCTTGCGGGGACAATGCTGATTTCGCCGTGGATTCCACGAAGGAGAACAAATCCGGTTGCTGGGTTCCTGCAGTTTCCAAGCGCCCTTCCAGAGTTTCCAGCAGACTCCGCGCTCGCTGGATCACTTCGGAAGGCATTCCCGCTAGCTGAGCCACATGGATCCCATAACTGCGGTCCGCTCCCCCTGGCTCCATCCGGTGTAAGAAGACCACCTCCCCCTCTTTTTCCACACAGCGGGCATGAATGTTCACCACCCGGGGCAAATCTGCCTCCAACTGCGTCAACTCATGATAATGGGTGGAAAACAACGTCTTCGCTCCTACGTGATCGTGGATATACTCTACGATCGCATGGGCCAAGGCCATCCCATCATAAGTGGAAGTTCCCCGTCCCACCTCATCCAGCAGAATCAGACTGCGCGAAGTCGCCTGGGCCAAAGCCAAGCGGGTCTCATCCATTTCCACCATAAAGGTACTACGACCACCGACCAAATCATCAGCGGCACCGATTCGGGTAAAGATTCGATCCACAATTCCGATTTCCGCCCGGTGTGCCGGCACGAAGCAGCCTATCTGCGCCATCAGCGTGATCAGGGCCACTTGACGCATGTATGTACTCTTGCCTGCCATGTTGGGACCGGTGATCAACAACAGCTGTTGCTCCTGTTGATCCATCCGTGTATCATTGGGGACAAATTCCCCTTCCCTCGTCGCCGCTTCCACCACCGGATGGCGTCCCTCTGAAATTCGGATCCGCCCTTCCCCGTTGATGTCAGGACGGACATATCCATATTTTCCGGACACCGCCGCCAGGGAATGGAGCACATCCAGACGAGCCACCCGGTCCGCCAACATCTGAATCCGCGGGATCTCCTCTGCCACCTGTTCCCGAACCCGGGTAAACAATTGATACTCCCATTCCACTGATTTTTCTTCCGCCTCCAGAATCAACCGCTCCCGCTCTTTCAACTCAGGAGTGACAAAGCGTTCAGCGTTGGCCAGGGTCTGCTTCCGCTGGTAACGCCCTTCAGGCAGATGACGCAGATTGGCTTTGGTCACCTCAATATAATAGCCAAACACCTTGTTGAAACCCACCTTGAGGGAACGAATGCCGGTGGCCTCTCGCTCCCGCTGTTCCAGACGAGTGATCCAGCCCCTGCCGTCTCGCTGGACTTCACGGAGTCGATCCAGTTCTTCATCATACCCGTCTTGGATCAGGTTCCCCTCCCGGACCGATACCGGAGCTTCATCTGCAATGGCTTTTGTGATCAGCTCCACTACTTCACCTAAGGGATCCAATCCTTCAGCGACAGAGGTCAGCACCTGAGCATCTGTTTCGGACAAACAACGCTTCAGATCCGGTATTTTTTCCAGAGAACGCCGCAGGGAGATGAGATCCCGCCCATTGGCAGATCCGTAGGCAATCCGGGCACACAACCGTTCCAGATCATAAACCCCTTTGAGTTGCTCACGGATCTCCTCCAACAGGATCAAGTGGTCCGTTAAAGCCTGAATCTCCTCTTGACGCTGCCGGATTTCATTCAAATCCAACAATGGCTTGTCCAACCACTGTTTTAACAACCGGCTTCCCATCGCCGTCGCAGTCCGATCTAACAAGCCGTACAGGGTCCCTTCTTTTCTGCCGTCTCGCAAAGATTGGGTCAACTCCAGCGTCTGGCGCGCAGAAACATCCAACACCATAAACTGCTCAGCATCATAAGGGCGAATCCGGTTCATATGGGAAAATCCCCGCTTCTGGGTCCGCTGCAAGTAGGAAAGGAGCAGGCAGGCCACCTCCCCATGAATCGGGGTGGTGAGCCTTTCCCGATCCTCAGGAAAGTGCTCGCCCAGCATCCTGGATCTCTCCTCTGGCGGTTGCAGTTCCTCCTCTCCCATCACCGTGACCACAACTTGGAGGCGAAGGCGCAATTCTTCTAAAAAAGACGCATCTTCGCCCAAACCGGGAGCTAGCAGAACTTCCTTTGGTTGGTATGCCGCCAGCTCATCGATCACACGCGTGGGATCGCCGACAACATCCGTCACATAAAACTCTCCCGTAGATAAGTCCGCCGCCGCCAGCGCATAATGCTCCCGCTGACGGATCAAAGCCGCCAGAAAATTATTTTCCCGTTCCGCAAGCATCTTCTCTTCCATCACTGTGCCCGGGGTAATCACCCGGACCACTTCCCGCCGGACTACACCCTTGGCCGTGGCAGGATCCTCCACCTGCTCACAGATAGCCACTTTGTAACCCTTGCCGATCAGACGACTGATATAAACATCCACAGAATGAAAGGGAACACCGCACATGGGAATCTTCTCGCCTCCACCGTCTCTGGAGGTGAGGGTGATTTCCAGTTCTTCCGCCGCTTTGCGGGCATCCTCGAAAAACATTTCATAAAAATCGCCTAAACGAAAAAATAAAAAGGCATCAGGATGATCCGCCTTGATTGAAAGGTATTGTTGAATCATCGGAGTATACTTGGCCACTTGGACAGACCCTCCGAATTTTGGTAGGATGTGTGATTCATGAACTACATGGATTTCATTGTACCATGCCCTTTC
>CAUGKZ010000320.1 GCA_959600065.1 uncultured Kroppenstedtia sp.
GACAACCAGAAGGTTCGCCAGGCCATCTATCACGCTGTCAACAAAGAAGGCCTGATCAAGAGCTTCTACGCTGGTCTGGCCGAGCCGGCCAAAAACCCGATGCCCCCATCTCTCTGGGGATTCAATGACGACATCCAGGATTATGAGTACGATCTGAAAAAAGCGAAGAAGCTTTTGAAGGAAGCTGGTTATGAGAAAGGTTTTGAAGTGGAGTTCTGGGCGATGCCTGAACCCCGCCCCTATATTCCCGACGGGAAAAAGATTGCAGAGTATATCCAGGCCGATCTGAACAAGATCGGAATCAAATCGAAGATTGCCAGCCCCGAATGGACCACTTATTTGGAAGAGACCCAACACGGGGAGCATGAAATGGCGCTTCTGGGATGGACCGGTGACAATGGAGACCCGGACAACTTCCTGTACGTTTTGCTAGACAAGGATAACACCCGGATTCCTGCCCAGAACAGCGCTTTCTATAAGAGTGATGAATTGCATGATGTTCTGATCAAAGCACAACGGGAAACTGATCAGGGTAAGCGTGAGAAGCTTTATAAAGAAGCCCAGGAGATTATTCATAAAGATGTACCTTGGGTCCCGCTGGTCTACGCCCAGCCGCCTCTCGCCGGACAGTCCTATGTGAAGGGGTATTCCCCTCATCCGAAAGGATCCGAGAGCCTGGCGGAACTCGATATCCAAAAGTAAGCCTCCATGGCGGCGTTGCGGGACCGCAATGCCGCCTTTCATTCTTCGCAGATGGAGTGCCGAGGGCGCTTGAGCCCGGTCCGAAAGGCTGGTGAAAAGGTTGATTTCTTATACGATACGAAGGATTTTGATGTTGATCCCAGTGTTGATTGGGATGTCATTCATCACGTTTTCTATTGTGCACGCCATACCCGGCAGTCCGGCCCAGGCGATCTTGGGGGAGAAGGCATCTCCGGAGGCGGTAAAGCAGCTGGAGGAGCAGATGGGCTTAAATGACCCACTCTATCTCCAATATTTTCGATATGTAGGGGATCTTCTCCACGGAGATCTGGGAACTTCGATTAAAACGGGGCGTCCTATTCTGGAAGAGATCGGTCCCTATCTGGCCGCCACGATGGAGTTGGCACTGGCCGCAATGGTGATCGCCATTTTCTTTGGAGTCAACTTGGGGATTTTCTCGGCGTGGCGGCACAATACTGCCATTGATTATACCTCGATGGTGATCGCACTGATCGGGGTGTCGATGCCGGTGTTCTGGCTGGGGTTGATGGAACAATGGGTCTTTGCCCAGGAGTTGGGGTGGTTGCCCTCCAATGGGCGGACGGATCCCCGAATGTTCTTTGAACCGATCACCCAATTTGTTTTAATCGATGCCTTGATACAGGGCAATTTTGATGTCTTTATGGATGGGTTCAATCATATTATCTTGCCTGCAGTCGCCCTGGGTACCATCCCGATGGCCATCATCGCCCGGATGACTCGCTCCAGCATGTTGGAGGTACTTCGTTCCGATTATATTCGGACCGCTCGTGCCAAAGGGGTGGGGGATGGAATCATCATCTATAAGCATGCACTGAAAAATGCTTTTATCCCCATCTTGACCGTCTTCGGTCTACAAATGGGCCTCCTGTTGGGGGGAGCGGTTTTGACCGAGACGATTTTCAGTTGGCCGGGGGTGGGCCGTTACTTGTATGAAGCGATTAGCACCCGGGATTATCCCGTGATCCAATCCGGTATCCTGGTGGTGGCCACGATCTTTGTGGTGATCAATCTGATCGTCGATCTCATGTATGCCTGGATCGATCCACGGATCCAGTACGGAAAGGAGTGATCCCATGTCCATCAATGCACCTACGATGCCGGCGGGAGAACCGGAACCGACGGGAAAAGAAGTGGAGACGATGGAATCCCCCTTTCGCTCTTCCCTGCGGGCCCTGTTGCGACACCGTTCCGCCCTGATCGGCGGGGGAATCATCCTTTTTTTCATTATTATGGCCTTGATCGCCCCCTTGCTGCTTCCCTTTGGATATAACCAGATTGATGCCAACGCTCGGCTGCAGGCTCCTTCTGGGGAGCACTGGTTTGGCACGGATGATTTTGGGCGGGATATATTTGCACGGGTGGTTTACGGTGCCCGAATTTCGCTTTGGGTAGGCTTTTTCGCAATCACCGGCTCTATCGTGATACGATCATCTCCCGGACCTTCGATATTTTGTTGGCCTTTCCCAGTATCCTGTTGGCGATCGCGATTGTGGCCATGCTGGGACCCAGCTTGCAGAACGCCATGTACGCCATCGCCATCATCAACATTCCCACCTTTGGTCGCTTGATGCGATCGCAAGTGTTATCCGTGAAACAGGAGGATTATGTGTTGGCAGCTCGGGCCATTGGTATGAAAGACAGCCGGATTTTGTTGCGACACATCCTGCCCAACTCCTGGACCCCGATCATGGTGCAGGGAACCCTCGGTTTTGCGACAGCGGTGCTGGAAGCTGCCGCCCTGGGTTTTATCGGGTTGGGTGCCCAGCCTCCGGAGCCTGAATGGGGTAAGATGTTGTCCGATTCACGGGGTTTCATTCAATCTGCTCCCTGGACCATGCTGTTTCCCGGAGTGGCTATTATGTTTACCGTCCTCGGCTTTAATCTGTTGGGAGATGGATTGCGGGATGTGTTTGACCCTCGCATGAAGCAATAAATCGATCCAGCTCCCGTCTTCATAGACGGGAGCTTTGCCGTTTTTGGACGATTAACCTGAGGAGTCAGCCCACCCGGCTAGATATATCATGCATAGGATAGAAGCGAGAAGGCGGGAAAGGAGGAGGGTTCATGAGCTACAAGTATTCGGGTTATGGGTTTGGTTTGGGCCGACTCCTGATCTTCCTGTTGGTTATCGCTACCATCTTCGCTTTAGTCGGTTACTGGGGCTACTGATCCCATCCGATGCAAAAAGCACCCGACAATTACGTCGGGTGCTTTTTGGTGGGTGGGTCCGACAGCATCGCATTTTTGGGAAGTAGTTTTCAGTCCACTAGAAGCCTTGTGAAAAAGTCGTCCTACCCACAGGAAATTAATCGTGCCTCAGGTTGGGGCTTCGCATGAAGTCAGGGCTGTTGATGAACCGGAAAGTGGGTGTTGGAGGGGAGTCGTGTGCTACCCAAGCGACCTGATGCGCCATGGGCACAACAATTTGAAATTAGGGATGCGCCCTAGGCACTACAATCCAAAGGAGCTGAAGCTCTAGATTAAGGAAGCACCACAGGCACTACAATTTCGATGGGCTGAAGCCCTGGAGTAAAGGA
>CAUGKZ010000321.1 GCA_959600065.1 uncultured Kroppenstedtia sp.
CAAAGTGGAACGAATACTTTTGTACAGCTGTTTCACCTCTCTGGAATCCAGGGACTGCACCCGCCGTTCCGGATGAATTCCCGCAGTAAAAAGGGCCTCATCCACATAAATATTGCCAAGCCCACACAGGAATTCCTGATTGAGTAGCAAAGATTTGATGTTGGTTTTTCGCTTGGCTAATCCCGCTGCAAAACCCTCCAAAGTGAAGGCCTCTGACAAGGGCTCCGGACCCAGTTTGCGCAGGGGAGGGAGGTTCAGTTCTTCCCCTTTCGGCCACAGATGCATCGTGCCAAATTGACGCACATCCCGATATCGCAGCTCCGTTCCGTCTGTAAAGCGAAAAATCACATGAGTATGTTTGATCACAGGTGTCTCCACAGATTCCAGACTGTAACGCCCTTCCATGCGCAGATGGGAAACCAAGACCCACGGGTCGAAAAAGATTCGCAAAAATTTCCCCCGACGCTCCACTCCCGTCACTTTTCGCCCCTTCAACATCTCTTGGAATAATTCTGGATCCGGGGGCTCCTGGAGGATCCGGGGCAGGGTTACTTTCACCTCTTCCACCGTTTTTCCCATGATCAGCTTCTGCAACGTCCGCTTCACCGTCTCAACCTCTGGTAACTCCGGCACTGTTCATTCTCTCCCCATTATTTTGCTTCATACCAGGTCTTTCCGGTGTTAATGTCCACTTGGAGGGGCACATCCAATTTCATCGCATTCTCCATCACCTGGCGCACCCGATGTTCTAAAGCCTCCATTTCCTGCAAAGGCGATTCAAAGATCAATTCATCATGCACCTGCAAAAGGAGCCGAGCCTGGAACCCCTCTTTCTCCAACAAGGCGTCCATCTCCACCATCGCCTTTTTGATAATATCCGCCGCCGTCCCTTGGATTGGTGTATTCATCGCCGTCCGTTCGGCAAAACTGCGCCGGTTGAAATTGCGGGAATTGATTTCCGGCAACTCGCGGCGCCGATGGAGCATGGTGGTTACATAACCGTCCTTTTTCGCTTGACGGACGATCTCCTCCATGTAGAGCTTCACCTTGGGATAGCTATCAAAGTAACGCTGAATAAATTCCGCCGCCTCCTTGCGGGGGATATTCAGGTTTTGCGACAGACCGTAATCACTGATACCATAAACAATCCCAAAGTTGACCGCTTTGGCATGACGGCGCATCAGCGGAGTCACCTCGTCGACGGATACCCCGAACACATCCATCGCCGTTTTGGTATGGACGTCCAGTTCCTTTTGAAAGGCCTCGATCAGATTCTCATCCCCCGACAAATGGGCCAGCACCCTCAGCTCAATCTGGGAGTAATCCGCCGACAGCATCAACCACTCCTCTTCCGAAGGGACAAACACCTGCCGGATCCGCCGCCCTTCCTCCAAACGGATGGGAATGTTCTGCAGGTTGGGATCGGTGCTGGAGAGGCGTCCAGTGGCGGTGATCGCCTGGTTGAACCGGGTGTGGATCTTCCCCGTCTCCTCGTCGATCTCCTTGAGCAAACCTTCCACATAGGTGGAGATCAGTTTGCCCACTTGGCGGTAATGCAGGATCTCTTCCACAATCTCATGTTGTGGTGCCAGCTTTTCCAGCACATCGGCGCTGGTGGAATATCCTGTTTTAGTCTTCTTCAAAACAGGCAGCCCCAGTTTGTCAAACAGGATCTCCCCCAACTGTTTAGGGGAATTGATATTAAACTCTGTTCCCGCCAGCTCGAATATCTTCTCCGTCAACTCATCCAGCCGGAGCTTCAATTCCTTTCCCAAGGATTGCAGCCCCTCCCGGTCCACCTGAACTCCCTGCCATTCCATCTTCGCCAGGACCTGGGCCAAAGGCATCTCCAGATCGAAGTAAAGGGAATCGAGGCCGTTCTCCTTCAATTCCTCTTCCAGCAGAGGTCGCAACCGGTGGATGGCTCGGGCCTTGCGGGCCAAGTGTTCCGCCAACTCTTTTCCTTCCGGGCGACGGCGTTTCACTCCTTTTCCGTAGACAGCATCATCGTCGGGAAGTCCACCTCCCCATTTGCGATCCACAATCTCCGAAAGTTCATGCCCTGATTCCGACGCGTTGATGAGATAGGAAGGCAATAAGATATCCCACTTGAAGCCATCCGTCTCCAATCCCTGATGTTTCAAGGCAACCTCTGTAGCCTTGACATCATAACAAATCTTTGTTCGCTCCGCGTCTTGAAGCCAACGGCAAAAACCCGGCCACTCTTGGGCTGTCTTCCACTCCAGAAAGAGTTGTTGTTCCCCGTCAGACAAGGCCACTGCCAGCACATCGGACCGATGGTAGTTCTCCCCGCTCATCTCCAGAAACAGGGCGAGACCCTCCTGATCCAGCCACTCATCCCAGTTCTCCGTCTCTGCCGGACCGACGGTTTCCACGGTAACCTCTTCCATCTCCTGCGGCTTTTCCTTTGCCTCGGATCCCCCGAACCGCGCCAGGAGGGTTTTAAATTCCAGCTCTTTGAGAAGCGGGGTCACTCGGTTTGGGTCGTATCCCTGAAACTTCAGATCATCGAGGCCGAAATCCAGAGGCACCTCGCAAAAGATCGTGGCCAAGTCCTTGCTCAACAACGCATCCCGCCGATTTTCAGCCACCCGTTCTTTCAGCTTTTTCCCTGGGAGGTCGTCAATGTGATCCAGAATATTTTCCACACTCCCGAATTGGTGGAGAAGTTTCAGGGCGGTCTTTTCTCCGACACCGGGAATCCCAGGGATATTGTCCGATGCATCCCCCATCAGACCTTTTAAATCGATAATCTGTTCCGGCTTCAAACCGTACCTCGCATCCACCTGGTGAAGATCATACCGGTCCGCATCGGTCACCCCTTTTTTGGTCATCAACAAGTGCACCCGATCCGACACCAGTTGCAGAAGATCCTTGTCTCCCGTAACGATAGTAACCGCAAGCTCCTTCTGCTCCGCCTGTCGGCTGAGGGTTCCGATGATATCATCCGCTTCATACTGATCCAGCTCAAAATGATGAATGCCAAAGGCGTCCAGAAGCTTTTTGATCAGAGGGATCTGTTCGGAAAGCTCCCCCGGAGTTTTGTCTCGCTTCCCTTTGTATTGTTTGTAATCCTGGTGGCGAAAGGTAAACTTTCCTGCATCAAAAGCCACCATGACGTGACTGGGCTTCTCCTCTTCCAGCACTTTCATCAGCATCATGGTAAAGCCGTAAACGGCATTGGTATAGGTTCCCCGTCGGTTTTTAAGCAACGGCAAAGCAAAAAAAGCTCGATAAGCGATACTGTTTCCGTCGA
>CAUGKZ010000322.1 GCA_959600065.1 uncultured Kroppenstedtia sp.
TAGATGTTTCTAACAAAGCAGTGGAGGAGACGGCCAACATCATTCTCGACATGTTGCGAAAAGGAGGCGGTCCACAGTGAGCCAAGCTGTGATCCCCTTTCTGGAAGGTGGACTCGGTCGGAAAGATTTGATGGGAGGCAAGGGAGCCAACCTGGGGGAAATGACAAAGGCAGGGCTTCCGGTGCCCCAGGGATTCACTATTACCACGGCCGCCTGTCTCGAATACTATGCGTCGGGACAATTGTTGACCGAGGAACGGAAACGGGAGATCCGCCAGGCCCTGTCTGCTCTAGAAGAGCAGACAGGCAAAAAATTGGGAGATCCGTCAGATCCCCTGTTGGTCTCTGTACGTTCTGGTGCGGTCATCTCCATGCCAGGGATGATGGATACCATTTTAAATCTTGGGCTGAATGATGAAACCGTGCAAGGGCTGGAGGCATTGACGGGGGATCCCCGTTTCGCCCGGGACTGTTACCGTCGTTTTATCCAGATGTTCTCCGATGTGGTGCTGGGGATCCCCCTTTATCGGTTTGAACGGGTGATCGAGAGCAAAAAAGAGGAGCTCGGGATTCAATCGGATATAGAAGTATCTGCCGAGGATTGGGGGTCGGTGATCGAATCCTTCAAGCAGATCGTTCGAGAAGAGACAGGGGAGCCCTTTCCACAGGACCCCATGAACCAGCTGTACCAGTCGATCCTCGCTGTGTTCGATTCCTGGAACAACCAACGAGCCCGAATCTACCGCAAGATACACCAGATCCCTGATGATCTCGGCACAGCGGTTAACGTTCAGAGGATGGTTTTCGGTAACATGGGCAATGACTCGGGAACAGGCGTTGCCTTCACCCGTAACCCCTCCACTGGAGAAAAACACCTCTACGGGGAGTTTCTAATCAACGCCCAGGGGGAGGATGTGGTGGCCGGCATCCGTACACCGGAACCGATCGCCGCCTTGTCCCAGCGTTTGCCCCGGATCTATGAAGAATTCCGCAGGATCAGCACCCAGCTGGAGGTGCATTATCGGGATATGCAGGATATCGAATTCACCGTGGAACGGGGCAAGCTCTATATTCTGCAAACCCGCAGTGGCAAAAGAACCGCCCGGGCGGCTGTGAAAATCGCTACTGACATGGTAGAAGAAGGTGTGATCGATCAAAAGACGGCATTAAAGAGAGTGGATCCGGAACAATTGGATCAGCTGTTGCACCGGCGAGTGGATCCCGATGCCTCATTGGATGTGCTGGTCAAGGGACTGCCTGCCTCCCCCGGCGCCGCTTCAGGGCAGATCGTCTTTGATGCGGACACCGCGGAATGGCAAGCCCAGAAGGGGAAAGAAGTGATCCTGGTCCGGATGGAGACGACACCGGAAGATATCCATGGGATGGTCAGCGCACGGGGGATCTTGACTAGCCGGGGCGGGATGACCAGCCATGCCGCCGTGGTAGCCCGCGGCATGGGTAAACCTTGTATCTGTGGCTGTGAAACTGCTCAAATCGATTCCAAAAAGAAAGAGCTGCGCATTGGAAGCGCTTTGTTACGAGAAGGGGATGTGCTGTCCATCGATGGCGGAACCGGGGAAGTGATCCGGGGCGAAGTCCCTTTGATCGATCCGGAGCTGTCTGAGGAATTTCAACGATTACTCCGATGGGCTGACGAGGTTCGCAGACTCGGGATTCGGACCAATGCCGACACCCCGGAGGATGCGATCCAAGCCCGGGAGTTCGGGGCGGAGGGAGTGGGCCTTTGCCGGACGGAACATATGTTTATGGCTACGGACCGCGTTCCGCTGGTACGGGAGATGATTTTGGCGGAGACCACCGAGGAAAGACAAAGGGCTCTCGCCAAACTCCTTCCCATGCAGACAGCAGATTTTGCGGGAATCTTTCGGGCGATGGAGGGCCTTCCCGTCACGATTCGGCTCCTGGATCCCCCTCTTCACGAGTTTCTCCCTAATCTGGAAGATCTTTTGAGCGAGCGGGTTCGATTGCAGGTGACTGAAGGAGTGGATCAGAAGCTTATTCAAGAGAAAGAGGAACTGTTGCGCAAAGTTCGGAAACTCCATGAATCGAATCCGATGCTGGGGCATCGTGGCTGTCGCCTTGGTCTGATCCATCCCGAAATCTATGCCATGCAGGTAGAGGCGATCTTTCAGGCGGCGACGGAAGTGATCGGGGAAGGAATTGCGGTTCAGCCTGAGATTATGATCCCGCTGGTAGGTCATGTGAATGAGCTGAAGGAGATGCGCAAACTGGTGGAAGAGACAGAGATTCAAGTGGCGCAGCGGTCTGGAAAGAGCATCCCGTATACAGTGGGGACGATGATCGAAGTGCCGCGGGCAGCCCTGACTGCCGCTGAAATCGCAGAGGAAGCCGACTTTTTCTCCTTTGGAACCAACGACCTGACCCAAACCACCTTCGGTTACAGCCGAGACGATGCGGAAGGGAAGTTTCTTCACCACTATATCGAGGGGAAGATCCTGCCCGAGAATCCCTTCATCCGTCTCGATTCGGATGGGGTGGGACGCCTGGTCTCCATCGGGGTTCAAGAAGGTCGGAAAACCAAGCCCCATCTGAAGACAGGGATTTGCGGTGAACATGGAGGGGAGAAACATTCCATCCATTTCTGTCACAGGGTTGGATTGGATTATGTGAGTTGCTCCCCCTTTCGGGTACCTCTGGCCCGGTTGGCAGCCGCAGGCCGCACTCTCCTGATCTGTAGCAGGACCTCTGCATTACGAAAGATTACGAAACACCCTTGGGGTGTTCTTTTTTTGCTCTGGAACCACCTTTTTTGCTAATGTCAAGGTCTGGAAGGTTTTTTTTCACTTAGCCGCGTATAATACATAAGAACGAGGAGCCTCTGTACAAGGTTCGACAAATTCGGAAACCGGGTAAGAAATTGGATGGTGGAAGGAATCCCGATCATGTTGTAGAATTGGAAGATATGAGTTTGTCAACTCAAATGCTTTCCATATTTTACTTACTCGGGATATGGAGGACTTTGACGAATTTTGGCGAACAGGTATATGTTTGGAGAAGGAGGTGATTTCATGAGGGGACGAATTCCCGATGAGGTCATCGACCAAATCCGGGATCACTTCGATATTGTCGATGTGGTGGGGCAGACGGTCCAATTGAAGAAAAGTGGGCGAAACTTTTTTGGTTTATGTCCGTTTCATTCTGAGAGAACCCCCTCCTTCTCCGTTTCCCCTGATAAACAAATTTACTATTGTTTTGGTTGCGGAGCCGGTGGAGACGTGATCCGTTT
>CAUGKZ010000323.1 GCA_959600065.1 uncultured Kroppenstedtia sp.
GGCAGCACACGACTCCCTTCCGCTGCCCATTTTCTGGTTAATCAACAGCCCTGGTCGTCTATATGTAAATCACAACGCTTTTAGAAAAGGTTTCCACACAAAGGAGAGAAAAGGGGGGATCCGGTGTGGATAAGATGATCGAGATGTTTTTGCATCCTGCCAACTACAGCATTCCAATGAATCTGGCGGTTTTGCTCGTGATCGCGTTGTATCTGTTGTTCACAGGACCGTTACGGAATCGATTTCCCGACTCGGAGCCGCCGTCGATTCGACAATTGTCTTATTTTCTGACCGGTGCGCTGATTTTTTATTTCTCCCTCGGCAGTCCCTTGGATCTGATCGGCCATGAATTATTCAGCATCCATATGGTGCAGATGTCTCTGCTGTTTATTGTGTTGCCGCCCTTTTTGTTGATGGGGTTGCCCTCTTGGTTAGTGGCTCCGGCGTTTCGTTTGAAAGGAGTGGGCAAACTTTTAAAAGTGTTGGTCCATCCTGTATTCGCGTCATTCTTTTTCAACGGAATGATCTGGATGTATCACCTCCCCTGGGTATTTGACCGAATGATGGAGGTGCCCGCGTTGCATGCGGGAGCCCGAGCTCTCCTGTTAATCGGGGGGGTGGCGATGTGGTTTTCTGTGCTCTGCCCCGTGCCGGAGATGGACAAGATGGGCGAGTTGAAAAAGATGGGCTTTCTCTATGTCAACGGAATGCTCCTCACACCGGCTTGTGTTATGATTGCTTTCTCGGATACGACATTTTTTGCCTTGTTCCATGAACAATCCCAGATGTTTCCGATCTTGTCTCCATTACATGATCAACAACTGGGTGGTGTTCTGATGAAGATCATCCAGGAAATCGTCTATGTCAGTGTGATTGTTTATATTTTCTTCTTCCAGTGGGTGCGGAAAGAGCGGGAGAGAGACCGTCTGGAAGCGGAGGAGTATGCAAGAAGTCATCCAGTTTCTCAACCAGCTACAGAATCCCTGTAAGTCGGATTCGCTTAGAAAGCGTTGTTTCCAAGAAAGGGATCTGGAATACTTTGCCTGGGGAGAGACTAGGATGGAAGATGTTCCCCACTGAAAGGCGCAGATGGTTCCTTGAATTTAGTGGAGCGCTTCTTTCTTTCCCGAGGATGACCTAGCTACTGACTTCAAAGAGGGGCAGGGGCAATAACGCGGTGTGAACCTTCCTGATCAAAAGGAGCGGATTTGGATGAGCGTAAAAAGTTGGATGGTCGGGGGACTGGCCCTGATGACGGTGTTGGGGTTGACCGCTTGTGGAACCACCCCCGAAAAAGAGACCTCGGAGAAGCAAGAGGCTCATGAGGAGGAACATCATGGGCATGAGGAGGGCCACGGCGAGGCTGCCGAGGACTTGGCCCAGGTGGAGATGAAATTGCCTGAGGACGCGCACGCCGGCAAGGAGACCGAGATCGAAGTGAAGATTACTCACGATGGCAAACCGGTCACAGATGCGAATGAGGTCAAGTTTGAGCTCTGGAAGAAGGGCGCCTCCAAGGATGAGCATGAGAAGATTGACGCCAATAAGGGCAAGGACGGAGTATACAGCATCCAACATACTTTTGCCGAGGCGGGCGAATACAAAGTGATGTATCACGTAACGGCCAAGGGTGGTCATGTGATGGAGCCGGCGGAGACCCTTACGGTCAAGCCGTAATCCGAGGTGGAGACTCTGCGTACTGTAAATCGCAGGGTCTTTGTTTTGGGGTCAGGTCGGTGAGGGATCGCAATCCCGAAAAGCCGATTTTCCCCTTCATTCGGGAAAATTGGCTTCGCTGTCTGGCGGATCATCTGGGATTCATCCGTTGATTACCGCAAAATACGGTAAAAGAAAGATCATCATATAGATCAACTGGCAGATATAATAAGCTTAAAGCTGGTGAGAAAGATGTGGGATGATCGAAAGAAACAACTGCTCGCGTTGTTGCTCCAGGAAGAGAATTACATCTCAACGGAAACCGCCGGGAAACAACTGCACTGTTCCGAAAAAACGGTGCGGAATGATTTGAAAGCGATTCATGAATGGCTTCAGATCCATGATCCAACGGTGTCAATTCATCGAAAGCCCGGACTCGGGGTGTTATTAAAGGCTCATCCGAAGGAAAAGGAACGGTTAAAAAAATGGTTGGGAAAAATAGCATCAGAGACCGATCACCAGTGGCAGATGCAAGTGGTTCGACTTTTGCTGAGAAGTGATGAATTTATCACCTTACGACAGTTATGTAACACTTTTTACATGAGCCGGAAGCGGATGAGGAAAATTTTAAATCAAGTGGAGCGATGGGCCCAAGGCTTCGATCTCACGTTGTTGCGCAAGCCTCACTTCGGCATCAAGATCGAAGGAAATGAAAAAGAAAAGCGTCTTGCCTTGTCCAAAACCTTTGCTCCCTCTTTTAACGGCGAGCAACCGAGTTCTGACATCGCAAAAAATGTTCGTTTTGAATTCAACGGCATTGCAGATCCACATCAGCTGACATTGATAGAAAGTAAAATCCGTCAGCTACAACAAACTTTTGGCTTTCATTTTACCGACCAGTCCATCTCCAATATGTTGATCCATATTGCGATTGCGATTCAGCGCATCAAGTTGGGAAACGAGATTTACATGCCGTTGCAAGAATTAAAATACTTGCAGAATCAATGGGAATATCAGCCGGCCTCTGCTCTTGCAACCGAGTTAGAAAAGACCTTTGCCATCCATATACCGGAAACAGAAAGAGGTTATTTGACGCTGCATTTGCTCGGAGCTAAGTTACACTATCACATGAAGGATCTGGGGTTGAGGGAATCCATCAAACAAATGGATACAGAAGCCTTGGCTGTCGCGGAACAGTTGATTGAACAGATGAATCCATGGATCGAGGAGCCATTGAAAGAAGATACACAATTATTAATCGGATTGGCTTTGCACCTTCGTTCAACGATCCATCGGTTGCGGCATGGCCTTACTTTGTTGAACCCAATGAACGAGGAGATTAAAGTAAATTATCGCCATGTCTTTGAGCTCATTTACACTGTGATATCAGATGTGGAAAAACAGGTAGGTGTCCGCTTTCCCGAAGATGAAGTCGCTTATCTCACACTTCATGTTCAGGCTGCTTTGGAGCGACTGAAGAATGAACGGCGAGCAAGGCGAAGAGTACTCGTCGTGTGTACGACAGGCGTGGGTACATCCCTTTTGATCGTTTCTAAG
>CAUGKZ010000324.1 GCA_959600065.1 uncultured Kroppenstedtia sp.
ATCTGGGGTTGTCGCGCTTGTAGATAGGCCAGCGCCAACTTACGAACCTGTTGCTGTTTTTTGCGGTCGATGGACTGAAATCCGTAGCCAAATTGCCGTCCCCGAGTGGTCCGAACCTCTACAATCACTAACTCCCCCTCCTGTTCAGCGATCAGATCCAGTTCCCCAATCCGATTGCGCCAATTGGTTTCCAGGATGGTGTACCCTTGATTTTCAAGATAGCTGGCAGCTAAAGCTTCACCGATCTGTCCGGTTTCCCTGCGCCGGTCTTTGCTCACAGGATCTCCCCTCCCTTTGATAGATCTAGTTTCGACCTCACCGCACAAAATTCCTTCTATTTCCACAAATGGGCACAAAAAATCCCCGCCCTTCTCTTAGGCGAGGTTCCTTGTTGAATCATCCCGCTCCCGGACCGGGGCAAAACTTTTTCGGTGGATGGGACAGGCGCCCCAACGTTCCAGCGCAGCCAGATGATCCGGTGTTCCATAACCCATGTTTTTCCCAAATCCGTATTGGGGATATTTTTCTCCTGCCTCTGTCATCCATCGGTCCCGGACCGTTTTGGCAATCACCGAAGCCGCCGCGATGGAATGGCTAAGTGCATCCCCTTTGATGATGGAATGCTGAGGGAGCAGAAGTTCCGGAACCTCCACTGCATCCAGCAAGAGGCAATCCGCTACTGGGGACAGCTCCGCTACAGCCCGGCGCATCGCTTCATAGGTAGCCTGCAAGATATTGTATTCATCGATATATTGATGGTCTACCACCCCGATGCCCAAGGCTACAGCATCCCGTTCAATTCTTACTCGAAGAGACTCCCTTTCTTCAGCAGATAATTTTTTGGAATCGTTCAGCCCCGTTGCATCAAACTCCAAAGGTAGAATCACTGCCGCTGCCACTACCGGCCCCGCCAGCGGACCCCGGCCCGCCTCATCCACTCCGGCGATCGCCTGATAACCTTGACGACGACAGGCGCGTTCCAATTGCCACATTCGATCCACGCGTTCGACTTCCCTCTGGCGGGCTTCTCGTTTTTTTATGTATGAGGTGGCCAACTTGCGGACACCAACCCGGGAGTCTGTCTGAAGCGCTTCCAGGAAAGCATCGGACACCTCTTCATCCTGTTCCAAACGGATCTTGATCTCAGAGATTGTCCCCTTCACGCTCATCAGTTTCATCCCCCCAATCCATCGGGAATTCCAGAGAGATCCGGCCCAGCCGACCGGAACGGTAATCACGCAACACCACTTCCGCAGCCTTTTCCAAATCAATTTCCCCGCCTTTTCGCATACATCCCCGTCGTTTCCCCACCTCTTCCAACAAAAGAGGTGCTTCCCGCTTTTCCTGGGGATTCAACTGATATCGATCCCGGAGGAGATCTGGATAACGCTCCGCTATGTAATTTAACAAATAGAGGCCGATTTCCTCCACAGAAAGAACCTCTTCTTTGATCGCTCCGCTTGCCGCCAGTCGCAAGCCTACTTGGGGGTCATCAAATTTGGGCCAGAGGATTCCCGGAGTATCTAGAAGTTCCATCCCGTTTCCCAACTTGATCCATTGTTGGGTACGGGTCACTCCCGGCCGGTCCCCGGTTTTTGCCGGACTCCGTCCAGAGAGACGATTGATCAGAGCCGATTTGCCTACATTGGGCACGCCAACTACCATGGCCCGGATTCGGTGATGCCGGATTCCTTTGCGGGTTTGGGAAGCCAGCTTCTCCTTCACCAACTCCCGACTGATCGATCCGATCTGTTTGATCCCTGCTCCCGACAAGATATCCACCGGATGTGCCTGCACCTGGTCTGAACGGAAAAACCCGGCCCAAAGCCGGGTCGCCTCCCGGTCCGCCAGATCACTCTTGGTGAGTAGGATGAGACGAGGCTTTTTCCGGATCAGATCCCCGATCATCGGATTGCGGCTGGACAAAGGCAAGCGAGCATCCAATAATTCGAAGACCAGATCCACCTGATTCAGTTTTTCTTCCACTTCCCGACGGGCTTTAGCCATATGGCCCGGAAACCATTGAATTGTCATCTTGGAATCACCTTTTTACCAAATAAGAGAAAAATCGCTCATGGGCCAAAAAACGAGGTCTGCCCGTCCCACAATGGAATCGATGGGTACCGGCCCTAGCTCCGGGCTACGGCTGTCACTACTGTTCATCCGGTTGTCTCCCATTACGAATATATGTCCTTTGGGTACGGTTACGGGTCCAAAATCCGCCGTTCGGTTCCCCTCGTCTATGTACGACTCCTCAATACTCTTTCCGTTCACCCGAACCATATTATTTTGGGCGGAGACAGTCTGACCCGGAAGCGCAATCACCCTTTTGATGTAATCTTTGTTTTCCGTAGCATGGAAAACCACCACTTCACCCGGTTTGGGCTCCCGAAAGTGATAGATCACTTTGTTGACAATCAACAGATCACCGTCATGCAGGGTGGACAACATGGAGGGTCCGGAAACACTAAAAGGGGAAAAGACCAGATAGCGGATCACCAGGGCGAGGATGACTGCAATCGCCAATGCCTGCACCCATTCCCAGGTTTCATCGTTATCCCGCTTACTGTGACCATGTCTGGTGGAACGGGGGATGAACTCGCTCATGAGGCTCCTCCTGACTCGCAATCACACACATCAACAAGAATACGGAGATTTCAGATATGGAATGTGATAAAAGGGCTTGAGATCCCCAAGCCCTTCCAAATGATTAATGAATTTCCTTGATTCGGGCCGCTTTGCCGCGCAGTTTGCGCAGATAAAACAGCTTGGCGCGACGTACTTTACCGCGACGGGTCACCTCAATCTTCGCAATCCGCGGTGAGTGTAACGGGAAGGTGCGTTCAACGCCGATATTGTAAGAGATCTTCCGGACGGTGAACGTCTCGGAGATTCCTCCCCCACGCCGCTGAATCACTACGCCTTCAAAGACCTGAATCCGTTCCCGTTGACCTTCAACAACCTTCACGTGGACCCGAACCGTGTCACCAGCACGGAAGCGGGGGATATCTTTGCGCACTTGTTGTTCTCCGATTTCGCGTACAAGTTGATTCATGGGTTTCCCTCCTTCCCGTCAGCATTTTTGTATATCATCCGGTACTTTCCTCGAGCACAAAAACCATTTTAGCATATGGTCCAACTGAAAACAATGAACACCCCGGGAAGTCAGCCTTTACCGGCTTCTTCCTGCAATTTCTTGAGGAATCG
>CAUGKZ010000325.1 GCA_959600065.1 uncultured Kroppenstedtia sp.
AATCATGCCGGCGATCGCCCCCAGGACTGGAGTTCCGCCAAATTCCTTTGCTGTATTCCATCCCACCAAAATCGCCAAAAAGGTAAACAGGCTGCTGCCGAGCAAAAGCAGTATTTGCATCCAGGCGGTTTCATCGCTTACCCCTGCATTGACCGCAAAGTTGGCGGCACCATTGATAATCCCGGAGGCAACGAGACCCGGAATCAGCGGGATAAATATATTTCCTAGGCGACGCAAAAAGCTCTTGAATGGGGTTTTGTTTTTTTGTTTGATGGATTCCTTGTTCAAAGCTGCTTTTTCTTCAAATGTCATCTGATCCACTTCCGGCTCTGCTTCTTCCCCAGCAGCGGATCCGGTCAGACGACTCATTTCGTCGGCTACTTTATTCACTGTTCCGGGACCGATCACCAATTGCAAGGTTTCGTCATCTACGACTCCCATGACGCCTTCTATTTTTTTGAGGGCATCATGCTGGACCTTGTTCTGATCTCTTAAGGACAATCGGAGTCTTGTCATACAAAAGGTGATATGGCGGATATTATCTTTTCCACCCACATGAAGCAAAATTTCCTGAGCCATCCGTTGTTCTTTGTTCACCTATAAACCCTCCCCCTACGTTTTTCATTTATTTGGCTTCCGATTGAGGAATGGGAAACCACCTTCTCAATCAGATAGGGCTTTGCGTACGAATCCATGACTTCCCTTGATTTTTTCGATGGCTTCTTTTTTTGAGCAATCGAGTAAAAGCATGACAATGGCGGTCTTTACCTGTTGATCAGCCTTCGCAAAATAGGTGCTGGCGGTTTGATAATCTACGTTCGTAGCCTCCATAATGATGCGCTTCGATCTTTCTTTTAATTTATTATTGGTGGGTTGTACATCTACCATCAGATTTTGATACACTTTCCCGATTCCGACCATGGCAGCTGTGGAAATCATGTTCAACACCATTTTTTGTGCGGATCCGGCTTTGAGTCTTGTGGAGCCGGTCAATACTTCAGGGCCGGTTTCCACCTCGATGGCAATATCGCTGTAAGCACTCATTTCCGAACCTTTGTTACAGGAGATGCTTACCGTGCTGGCACCTTGGGATTTGGCGTATGCCAATGCTCCTATGACATAGGGAGTCCGTCCACTAGCAGCAAGACCTATGACCGTATCTCTTTCGGAAAGTTGCAGCCTCGCTAAGTCTGTTTTTCCAAGCTCTTCATCGTCCTCTGCACCTTCTACAGCATCAGTAAGCGCTTTCAAACCGCCGGCAATGATTCCTCTCACCATTTCCGGGGAGGCACTGAAGGTAGGGACACATTCCACGGCATCCAATATGCCCAGTCGTCCACTGGTGCCGGCGCCGGTATAGATTAATCGGCCCTGATTGCGAAAGGATTCCATCACTTGATGAACGGCCATCTCAATCTGAGGTAATTGGCTTTGGATCGCTTGGGGTACCCGCTGATCCTCCTCATTCATCACTTGCAAAAATTCCCGTGTCGACATCTGATCTAATGCCATGGTTTTTCGGTTTCTTGTTTCGGTTTCTAATTTCTCGAGCATGGATTCAACTCCTTTCCTGTAGTCACTTTTGATTATAAAAAGAAATGAAATTAAAAGTCAATATACAAGCTATTTTAAATGAAATAAAACTTCATTTTGAGAAAAATAAATTTCATTCCGATAACTATAGAGACTTGAACGGAGGAGACCCCAAGCGAGCCATCTGCTCCAACTGGCTGAATCTGTCTGGAGCCGGGTGGGTTGGGGGGGTTCACAGTCCATTACGATGTGAAGAGAAGAAGGGTCGGTATGAGATTCTTGGGTCGATTCATTATTGAAGAGGGAGAGATACATCTTGAAACAGGCGTGTTGATTCACCATTTTAGGTGGGGAGTCAGGTCGGGATGGTGGGAGGGTGAAGAGCCTTTGCACCCATAGGGCACAAGTCTCGCCAGGGTCGCTTTCCGCTCCCGGGTCTCGCTATGCGTTCTTTGCAAGAGATCGTAGCTGTCCCACCATCCCCGTCCCCTCAAGCCATATTTTACGATGGGGGCAATGGGAAGAGCGAAAGGGTCAATTTTGTTTCCTACACCCATTTCCTGGTTAATCAACAGCCCTAAATCGCTTTATATTTTTCAGGGGGAATTTGATCCATGAACCTGTTCAAGCTGGACCATGAAATTCTCCAAAATGGGACCCTTCCGCCATTTTCTGTTACAATTCAGGGTTCCTGTCCCACTGCGATTGTTAGTGAGACGGAGATCCAAACTGAATTCATCCAGGCCCTGCAAAACATACGAGATGTGAGGACCTTTGATTTTACGGATGGATTATACGAACGCCTGACTGTGGAGCAAAACATTGCTTTTTATCATAAATGGTTTGGCTGTTCCACCCCGTTATCTGAGATTCTTGTCATGTTTGAGCTGTATCATTGTGCAAAAATCCCGCTGAGAAAGTCCTCCGAATCTGAAATCCGTCGGGTTCATTTCGCGAAGTACCTGATGTCAGGGGCCTCGCCGATGATCTTTCGCGAGCCTGTCCACGGCGTAGATGTACTGACCACACATTCATTCCTTACGATGTTAAAACAATTGACAGATCGTCAGATACCAGTATTGATCCTCGTGTCCAACCTGGAGCACGCTTTGTTGCTTGGGGATGTCACATATAAGTTGCAGGAGAATGGCCTTCATGAAGTGGAAATGGATGGCGGTGAGAAGGAGGCGCCTGGGCTGGAGGAATCTACATTACCTACCACTGCAGATTTGTTTAAAATTCCGGCGAAAGTGGATGACAAAGTCATTCTGTTCGACCCCACCGAAATCGATTACATCGAAAGCCAGGACGGGAAATCCATGATCGTCATCAACCAGGAATTCTTTGCCATGGATTCAACCTTCTTAGCCGAAGTTGAAAAAAACTGGAGGTTTACGGCTTTTATCGTTGTCATCGCTCTTATATCGTTAATTTGCAAAAGGTGCGTGAAATTATTACATGGTCCAAAAACAAATATTCATTGAGAATAGCCAATAAAGACCAATCCACCATTCCCTTATCCCGAACCAAAATCCAAGAGATCCACGAGATATTCAACCTCAAATAGGCACTTCTAGGGGCTGTTGATTAACCGGAAAATAGGCGACGGAAGGGAGTCGTGTGCTGCCATAGCGAGACCTGGGAGCGGAAGCGACCCTGGC
>CAUGKZ010000326.1 GCA_959600065.1 uncultured Kroppenstedtia sp.
GGGGCTGGATCTGGCAGAGGGTTCATTCTTAACTGATGCCGATACTTTGCTGGAGGAAGGGGCCGCTTTTCTGGGAGAGCTTCTGTACCGGCCGGTGACGGATGGGGAAACTTTTCGGGAGGAGTATGTGCGAGCAGAGAAGAAAAATCTGAAGCAGAAAATTGAAAGCTTGATGGATGATAAAATCCGTTTTGCCGCTCTTCGCTGTGTGGAGGAGATGTGCAAAGGGGAACCTTATGCACTGTTTAATCATGGGCGGTTACAGGATCTGGACGGGATCAACCCTCAAAATCTCTATACATACTATCGGGAACTGATCCGGACTTGTCCGATTGATCTGTACTTTGTCGGTAACTTGAGCGTGGATCGCGCAGTGAAGCTGGTTGAAGAACACTTCTCCGTGGAGACAGCATCCAGGGCAGAATTGCCTCCCATCCAGGTGAAGTCTGATCGAGGCGAAGTGCGGGAAGTGGTGGATCACCTGGATGTGAATCAGGGAAAATTGAATATGGGATGTCGGACCGGGGTGACTTACGCTGATGATAACTACGCGGCTTTGATGATGTACAATGGGGTTCTGGGGGGATTCCCCCATTCCAAACTATTTATCAATGTGCGGGAGAAAGCCAGTCTGGCCTATTATGCGGCTTCTCGCGTAGAAAGTCACAAGGGGATACTCACAGTTCAATCCGGAATCGAGATCGCCAACTATCAGAAGGCGGTGGACATCATCCGGGATCAATTTGATCAGATGAGGCAAGGGAAGTTTACGGATTTGGAAATCTCTCAGACCCGTGCGATGCTGACCAACCAGTTGAAAGAGAGACAGGATCGAGCCCTGGATCTGGTGGATGCCCATTACCATGGGATGGTGGGGGGCAGAGAGCGTCCTTTGGAGGAAATGATCGAGGCCATCGGTCAGGTAACACGGGAAGAGATTACAGATGTGGCTCAAAAAGTGACTCTCGATACCATCTATTTCTTGAGAGATCGGAAAGGGGGAGAAGACAATGGAAAAAATTGAACATCAACAACTGAGGGAAACTTTGTTTCACGAAGAGCTCCCCAACGGTCTGCAAGTCTATCTGTTGCCAAAGCCGGATTTCAACAAGACTTACGCCACATTTACCACCAGTTATGGCTCGATTGACAATCATTTTATCCCGCCGGGAGGGCAAGAACTTCAAGTGCCTGACGGGATTGCCCATTTTTTGGAGCACAAAATGTTTGAAGAGCCTGATGGGGATGTATTCAGCCGTTTTTCCAACCAGGGTGCTTCCGCCAACGCATTTACCAGTTTTGAACGGACGGCGTATCTTTTTTCCTGTACGGAAAATGTGGATCAAAATTTAACTACTCTGATCGATTTTGTACAGAGTCCTTATTTTACGGACCCGTCAGTGGAAAAAGAGAAGGGGATCATCGGTCAGGAAATTCGGATGTATGAGGATAATCCCGACTGGCGTTCTTATTTTGGGCTGATCGAAGGGATGTTTAAAAAACATCCCATCCATATCGATATCGCCGGAACTGTGGAATCGATCGATAAAATCACCAAAGAGACGCTTTATACCTGTTACGAGACTTTTTATCATCCGAGCAATATGCTCTTGTTTGTGGTGGGTCCGGTAGATCCAGAACAAACGATGGCATTAGTCCGGCAAAATCAAGCAGAGAAGCCTTATGAAAAGCAAGGAGAGATCCGACGTATCTTTCCGGAAGAGGATGCAGGAGTCGCCCAGGAGATCACAGAAGTATCCTTGGCAGTGGGAATTCCCAAATGCATGTTCGGTTTCAAGGAGAGTCACATCGGTTTGACCGGAGATGATTTACTTCGGCAGGAGCTGCTCACAGAAGTGATGTTGGAGGCCCTGTTCGGGCAAGGGTCGGACTTGTATCAGTCGTTGTACGATGACGGGCTGATCGACGATCAGTTCGGTTACGATTACAGTTTGGAGAAGGGGTATGGTTTTTCCATAGCGGGTGGAGATACCATGGATCCCGAGGCCTTGGTGGAGCGAATCCGGAAGGAGCTTCCTCCGCTTTTGCAAAAGGGAATTTCGCAAGATGTGGTGGAGCGGATCCGGAAAAAGAAACTGGGGAACTATCTCAGGTCTTACAATTCCCCGGAATGGATTGCCAATCAGTTTACCCGTTATAAGTTCAGCGGAACAGATCTGTTCAATATCATTCCGTTGTTGGAGGATCTCGAGGCAGACGAGGTGAACCAACGTCTGAGGGAACACATCGGATGGGATCGGTTCGCAGTCTCCATCGTCCGCAGTTGATCCAATCGGAAATGGGGATGGAAAAGGGAGGCGCGTGTGGTTGCGAGCACCCTGGGCGCGACTGGTTTTCCAGCTATCTCGGACCAGCATATTTAGAGTTGAAAACCATTGACGTGCCCTGCGGCGCGTCTTCTTTCTTGGAAGGGGAAGACAGATGAGTCTATCATTGCAGGGAGAGACCGCGTTAGTATCGGGAAGCAGCCGAGGAATCGGAGCGGCTGTTGTTCGCCGACTGGCCGAGGAGGGTTCCGATGTAGCTGTAGTTTATCGTCAGGCGCGGGAGCAGGCGGAAGAAACCGTAGAAGCGTGCCGATCCTTTGGGGTCAAAGCCTTCGCCTATCAGGCGGATGTCCGGTTTCGCACCGAGGTTGAGAATTTGATGGAAAAGGTAGGCGAAGATTTGGGATGGCCTACTCTCTTGGTTCACAGTGCTGGGGTGGCGGGAGAAAGTTGGGTGCTCCAGGATGTGACAGATGAAGAGTATGACCGGGTGATGGATACCCACGTCCGAGGGGCTGTTCATCTGACGCAAGCCATCTTGCCTGAGATGATTCGTCGCAGGAGAGGGCGAGTCATCCTGCTCTCCTCGATCTGGGGCGAATCAGGGGGAGCGGGGGAAGTTTTGTATTCTGCGGCGAAAGGAGCGTTAAACGGTTTGACACGGGCGCTGGCCAAAGAGGTGGCCCCTTCAGGAGTCACCGTCAATGCTGTCGCTCCGGGAGCGATCCAGACGGACATGTTGGCGGAGCAGTTGTCAGGGGAGGAGCAGCGGGAATTATCTCAGCAAATTCCTGTGGGTCGTCTGGGAACAGCGGAGGAGGTGGCCACCTTGGTCAGCTGGTTGTGTCGCCGAGAAGCGGAGTATTTGACAGGACAAGTTCTTCATATCAACGGAGGCT
>CAUGKZ010000327.1 GCA_959600065.1 uncultured Kroppenstedtia sp.
CTGCCAAAGCCAGAGCGATGTCGTCAGCCAAATTGACGATCCGGCTCACCTTCACTCCTGTATTTGGCTGAATTTCGTAGCGTGTCACCGCCGGTCCCCTGTGAATCTGGGTCACTTGGGCCTTCACCCCGAAACTTTCCAGGGTGGCTTCCAATTTACGAGCATTATCGGCCATTCCCCTGCGATCCTGCTGACCACCACTTTTTCCCGGCTTTTCTAGTAGCGTGAAGGGTGGCAGTCGATACTCCGGTAGATCCTCTTCTTTATTAAACCGAACCACCACGGTTTCCTCCCCTGTCTGCTTCTTTGTGACAGCTGGTGCTTTCAGCTTCGTGTCAGGGAAGAGTTCCGGTTGATCCGGCAGTGGAGAGGTCTCTTTCTTTTCGGAAAAATCGTGAATGACTGGAATCTCAGGTGTCGCAACCGCTGGCGCACTTTTATCTTTCTTCTGGCTTTTACGGGGACGCTTCTGCGCTTTTTCACTCTCTTTGACCTGGGAGGAGGAAAACCGTCGGATCAAATAACCTTTCCATTCCCGAAGTCGAGCTCTCCACCAATTTCTGAGGGACTTCAAAGTGTTCACATAGGAAAAGCCCGTCGCCAACAGGATTCCCACCATCCCGAGAGCGATCACTGCCAAGGTGGAACCGGATCGGTCAAAGAGAAATTGAAACAGAGCATATCCTAAAGCCCCGACCATTCCGCCCCCGATCTCTGTGGGCAGTCGGGAATTTCTCTCTTCCAGAACCCGATCCAAGGTCACGGAAAGGACGGGCCCTCCCTGTCCTCGGGCTTCCAACGTGTCAAAGGTGTCCATATGGTTCCAGATTAAAAACGTGAGGACGACCAGGAGGATTCCAGTCCAACGTGCAGACCAGCGCCCCGGCCAGCTACGTTTCACCATCACCCGCATAGCGAGAACTATCCCCCCCAAAGGGAGAAGAAAGCCCCAGCTGCCGAAAAAAAAGCGGGACAGATACCACAGCGAACGGCCCACCGCCCCCAGTCCGGCGATGGCCAGCAAGGACAGGGTGAACAGGATGATCCCGTACAATTCAAACAGGAGCGCTTTGGAAATCCCACCCGATCTTTTTTTCTTTTTCTTGCCCATAACCGACCACCTTTTCTAATTCAAACCATGTCTATTCCTTATTATAACATGGTAAGACCCTCCAGTAGTCACTGGAGGGCAAAAGAGGGTCAAAATTTCAAACTGACCTTGGAACCCGGTTGATAACGGGAATCCAGGTAATGGGCAGGATCTGTTGACAACAAACGAAGAATCCGGCCTTCACCAGGACCATCCATCTCCACAGCCATGGATACTCCGTCCACCAAAACCTCCCGGATTTCCGGTTGCGGTTGGGAAGGATCCTGGAAAGCAGCTTCGGCGGGAATCACTGAGTAATAGATCACTGGACTACACCACCCTGGCGATTCAGTTCAATCCGGCGATTCAGCTCCCCTAACGCTTCAGCCAAGCCGCCGACACGGTCGATTAGCCCATACTTCACCGCATCCTCACCAATCACATTGGTCCCGATATCCCGGGCCAGATCCCCAGTCCGGAACATCAGCTCTCGGAATCGCTCTTCACCGATTTCCGAATGGTAAGAGACAAACCGGATCACCCGGTCTTGCATTTTTTCCATATATTCAAAGGTTTGTGGAACCCCCACCACCAGCCCGGTCAACCGGACAGGATGAACAGTCATTGTCGCTGTCTCCGCGATGAAGGAGATATCTGCAGCGACGGCGATAGGAACACCGATACTGTGTCCACCTCCCAATACGAGTGAGACCGTCGGTTTACTCATGGAAGCGATCATTTCAGCGATGGCCAGCCCCGCCTCCACATCCCCCCCGACGGTGTTCAGGATAATCACCATACCCTCGATATTCTGGTTCTGTTCCGCCGCTACAATCTGCGGGATCACGTGTTCATATTTTGTGGTCTTGTTTTGTGCCGGCATCACCAGATGACCCTCCACTTGCCCGATAACGGAAAGGCAGTGAATATTGGACTCTAGTTGCGGAACATTGGACTGGCCCAACTGCTGAATCGCATCGACGATCCCTTTCTTTCCCCTTTTTTTGGGGTCTGGTTCCTGCTCCGGAGCCTTTTCGGGATCCGACGGCGGTGGTTGCACTACAGGATTCACATCAGATTTGTCACTCATACTCATCCCCCTTTTTCACCTCCTAGTATGGGAGGAAACAAGAGAACACATACCCACAGATATTAAGTCTCATCGACATCTGTGAACTGTGCTGAGAATCAGAGTCCAAATTGCTGATTGTCTCAGACCATCTCACTTTAAAAATCATAGTTTATTATGAGATCCTAAAATGGAGGTGAAAGAATTGTATCCCATGCAGTTGGGCCGATTAGCCTCATTGATCGGGGGGCGACTGTTACGAGGAACCCCTAAAACCCCTGTCAAACATGCCGTTTCCGGTACTCGACACCTGAGAGAAGGCGTGGTTTGGTTCTGCAAACCACAAAAAAATACAGAAAAACAATTAAGATCACTCCGAAGCAAGAAAAGCGCCGGTGTGGTCGTCCCCAGGGGTTGGAGTAAACGAATCCCTTCCTCCCATGCAGTGATTGAAGTATCGGACCCCCAAAAAGCTCTTTGGAAGTTGGTTCATTGGCAAAGAGCCCAATCCCGAGCGCTATTTATCGGGATCACTGGCAGTGCAGGCAAAACCACCACCAAGGAAATGCTTGCGTCCATCCTGAGTACCCAGTACAAAGTTCTGAAATCCGTCGCCAATAATAACCTACACTCCCTCATGCCGGGAAATTTGACTCTGCTACACCCCCAACATCAAATCGTCATCTTGGAGATGGGGATGGCCGGCTTCGGTAATATCCGTAAACAGTGCCAAATTGCAAAACCGTCCCTCGGAATCGTCACCAATGTCGGAGAAGCTCATGTCGGAAAACTGGGCGACTCCTTGGCCAATGTAGCCCGGGCCAAACAAGAGCTGATCGATGGACTGGCCCCTAAGGGAACACTCATACTCAATGCAGATGATGCGGGTAGCAAACGACTCAGCACGCGAAGATTTCGCGGCAAAGTGATCACTCTGGGAATCCAGAACCCCGCAACCCTCCAGGCCACTCGTGTAAAATACACAAAAAACGGGATGTCCTTCTATATCGGAAAAGT
>CAUGKZ010000328.1 GCA_959600065.1 uncultured Kroppenstedtia sp.
CGGGAAATTGACAGGATTCGGAGTCACTCATGAGACCAAATACTACTACCCTTCCGCCGAAGAGGTGAGGGAGAAGCTTCAACAGTTGACTGTGAAGTTAACACGGAGTCAGGAGGTCCCTCTGGACCAGTTGGAGGGGGAGGAAGAGCGTCTCAATGAACTGATATCGGATTCGTCCTTATCCTATGCCCTAACAGACGGAGAGGGACGAGTACTCATGGGTGCCGGAAATCTATCGGAGCACAGGATGGATCTTCATCGGTTTTTGAGACAGGTGGAGACTCAGGATGAAGAACCTGGGGACCGACCGGAGTCGCGAGAGATCGCTGCGGTTTATCCCTTTACGCATCTCGGGGAAGAATATTACCTTTTCGGCGTGAAGAGGGTGAAAGGGAGACCGATCACCTATGAGATCGGCAATCCCGTTTTGAGTTTGGTGATCGGCATTCTCGGTTTTTTGTTGACCTTTGTTTGGTTGACTCGGGGCAAGCTGGGGCAGATTCGAGCTCTGGCCCAGGGGATGGATCGGATCGCCGAGGGGGATTTTTCCTTGCGTTTGAAGGAGAGAGGGCGGGATGAACTGGCTTCTCTCACCTCTAATATCAATCAGATGGCCGCTCGTCTGGAAACCGCTCGGGAGCGGGAACGGGCATGGGAGCAAAATCGGATGGAACTGATCACCCATATCTCCCACGACCTGCGAAGTCCGCTCACTTCTATGATCGGCTATTTACAGGTGATGCGGGACAACCCTGATGCAGAGCGGGAGGAATTTCTCCGCTATGGCGGAATTGCCCTCAGTAAAGCCCAGGGGTTGCAACGGTTGATTGACGACCTGTTTGAGTATGCCAAACTGACCCATCCTGACACACAGATGCAGAGAGAGCGGATCTCCCTCACCCGCCTGTTGGAACAACTGGTGGAAGAGGCTTCTGTGTCGGCGGAAGCAAAAGGGATTCGACTGAAAACTAAACTGCCCGATGATCCCCTGATGTTGACCGGAGATCCCTCCTTGTTGGTTCGTCTGTTCGGAAATTTGCTTGATAACGCCCTCTATCACGGAGCTGGAGGTCCGATCCAGGTACACGCCATCCGGGAAGGGGATTGGGCTAAAATCAGGGTCGCTAATCCGGTGGATGATCTGGATCCCGCCTTGCTGGAGCGCCTCTTTGACACTTTTGTCATGGGGGATGCATCCAGGGGGAAGGGAGGATCCGGCCTAGGCCTCGCCATTGCTCACAGCGCAACCGAACTCCACGGCGGAGAGATCCATGTCGAGGGGGTGGAGGGAGAGATTCAATTCCACATCCGCTTGCCCTTGGCTAGGCAGGGAGGCTGACTAGGGAGGGGACGGATGGCATCCCCTGCGAGTTCGCGAGACTTTTGTCCCCGATGGGTGCAAAGGATCTCTCCGCCAGTCACACAGGCCCCCTTTTCTTTTCCCATGGGATACTGATGGACTGGACAGGCTTTAGAAGTGTTGTGATTTACATCGGTCTTGGAGGGTGGGGATGGGGTTTCACTTATCCTTCGGTTGTTCTGGCGAGCCAAAGTCATCCCCATCCTCCTTGCGCCCCTTTTCAGGTTTATCCATAGCTCTGCATCACACCTTCATTCATCTCCCGGATCCGCTCTGACAGCACAGACCCACGGACCGGTCGCCCTTCCCATTAGATCAAGGGATCGATCCAGCGGAGTTTCCCTCGATGATGGCGTGGGTAGTTTTGCGCCACGGTCACCCCGGGGTGGATCGAGTTCAACAGGGTTTGGACCTCTTCGCTCCCGTGGGAACGAAGTTTTTGCAGTATGGTTTCGTCGTCAGTGAACAGGTCGGCCAGGGTCAGGCTACCTTCATCAAGTGCCTTTCTCAATGTAGTGGCCAATTGCTTGTAGGCATAGACATTTAAAGGATGCTGGAAAAAGTCGATCACTTCCCGGTAATACAGCTCTGTGAACCATTCTCCGGCTTTCACTGAAGATAGGCAGATCTTTTCCTCACTAACGATCAGCTGATCGAGAAACCATGAGATGGATTGTGGGTCCATATGATCGTAGTGATACCGATCTCTCAGGGTGTAGTCGATCCGGTCGGCACACAGATCGGGAATAGATTGTTCCAGCAGGGACCAGCGGGAGAGATCCAAGATGGAGTCCAGGTGGAGGTTGTGCTTTGCAAGAATGGCGGGAATCTCCGACTGGCGGATCAGGGTCTCTAAAAATCGGTCGTGGAAAAACCTCCTCAGGAGAGGCGACGACGATGTCGACTACATGGGAAAAAGCGGTATGAGAGACATCGTGGAGCAAACCGGCGACCTGCTCTTCCAGTGAACCACCTAAATGCCGGATCAACAGCATCACTCCCACTGAGTGTTCAAACCGGGTGACGTTCCAGGCGGAGTGGACCAGATGGGCCGCCCCGCCTTGATGGATTTTTTGCAAGCGTTGAACTGGTGGGGAGTGAATCAACTCTCCCAGCACTTCTTCCACTTTCCACCGACCGTAGACTGGATCCTCGATGATCATGGATGTTTTTCCCCCTTGAAAAGGAGTTAACCGGTCTCTTCGGTAAAACCGAGATGTCGATTGATGGTCAGCATAGGAACATTGGTCTCGTGAACCCGAGTGGTGACCCTACGAACTCCGTGATTTAGGCAAGTGAGGATGGACCGACGTTTCAGTTCCGTGGCGATGCCTTGCCCGCGACCCGATTGTTTCACCACAGTCAGACCGGCGCGTGCGGTTTTGTCTCCCTTGAGAGTGAGACTGCACAATCCGACCCATTCTTCCTCCGAGGCGGCGAGAAACTGGGTGGCGGCGTGATCCCGATAGGAACGGGAATAAATCCTTTCACAAAATTCATCATAGCTCTCAAAACCGCCTTGGTGTCCAGGATCGTCCAGAACTCCTTCTCGGACCAGGGGGTACAGACGCTGACGGCAAGCTTCGTCATCAGGAACTTCCACGAGTCTGAAAAAACGGACTCCTGGCAAAGTGCGGGGGGATGAAAGACGGTTGTTCAACTCTGGAGGCAAGGGGTCCAAGGTCAAGGTTAAATGAAGAAAGCTCAATTAAAGTCCCTCCCGTAGGAAATTAGGCTTGTTTTTTGTGACGGATCAAGCGTGTTGATTAGCCATATTTTGGGTGGGGAGATCGTGTTCACCCACGCGACCGT
>CAUGKZ010000329.1 GCA_959600065.1 uncultured Kroppenstedtia sp.
GTTCCCATCATCCACTTTAGGGTTCATTAACAGCTCTGGTAGCACCACAGGCACAACAATCTCGATAGATTGAAGCCCTGAAATAAAGGTCGCGCCACGGGCACTACAATCTGAAATCGAGGTCGCCATCCTACCATTGATAGAACAACGGACCGAAATGGGAAACCCCACCCGTATTTACAACACAACTGGTTTAACCTTCATTTCACATCCTCCTAAGTTTTCTGCCTTATTTCGGTACGATGAACCTACTCTGTTAAAAAGACCGCTTCCCTTTATAGGGAAAGCGGTCTTTTTAACCATAGTTTAAGAAAACTCCGCAACCAACTGGTCAAACTTCTCCCGTTCTAGCTTCAGATCCTGCTTCGCAAGTCCAGACTCCCGGAATCCCGGAATCAGCTCTTCATAGCTTGGCCGTTCTTTGTTCTGATAAATCAGCCCCGTCACAAGCCCTTCCGTCTCCATCAACTTTTGCATCGCCATCATCCGGTTGGAAGGGTCATAGTCCTCGTTCTGATCCAGATTGACCAAATGCTCCTTGAACCAGTCATACGTGTTGATTTTATTGTAAGTGACGCAGGGACTATAAACATTGATCAGAGAGAATCCCTTGTGCTTCAATCCCTCTTCAATCAGTCGGGTCAATTGTTTCAGATCGCTAGAAAAACCCTGAGCCACAAACCCCGCCCCCGCCGTAAGTGCCATCTCCAAGGGCGCAAGGGCAGTTTCGATGGAACCTTTGGGAGTGCTGTTCGTTTTAAAACCCATTTCACTCCGGGGGGAAGTTTGCCCTTTGGTCAGTCCATAGATCTGATTATCCATAACAATATAGGTGATGTCCACATTTCGCCGGATAGCGTGAATCGTATGATTCATTCCGATGGCAAACCCGTCGCCGTCCCCTCCAGCCGCCACCACTGTTAGATCGCGATTGGCCAATTTCAAACCCTGGGCGATCGGCAATGATCGTCCATGGATCCCATGAAAACCGTAAGCGTTCATATAACCGGAAATCCGGCCGGAACAACCGATCCCAGAGACCAGAACTACCTCTTCAGGCTCCAACCCCTGACTAGCAAAGGCACGCTGCATGGCGGCCAAAACGGAGAAATCGCCACAACCCGGACACCAGTTGGGCTTCACTTTATTGCGGAAATCCTTAAACGTGGCCATGGACCAACATCTCCTTACATTGATTGTAGATTTCCGAAGGAAGAAAGGGATTTCCATCATATTTGAGAATGTGAGAGATCTTTTCGCCCATCCCCACATGAAGCTTGATCAGATTGGCAAGCTGCCCAGTGGCGTTATTCTCCACCACCACCACCCTTTTCGCTTGCTTGATCATAGGTTGAACCTGATCTGTCGGGAAGGGAAGCAACTGACGGATATGCAGATGATTGACTTTCACCCCGTCCTCCTCCAATCGCTCCATCGTTTCCCGGATCACTCCTCGGGTGGAGTTGATGCCCAGGAGCAACAGATCGGGCTGAACATGCTCGGCACGGACATGCACCGGATCCTCAAACTCGATTCCCTGACTCAGCTTCCGCAATCTTTTCTCCATCATCTTTTTCCGATTCAGTGCTTGTTCCGATGGGCGACCGGTTTCATCATGCTCCACCCCGGTAACGTGGTGAAGACCGTTTTTGACACCCGGCAACACCCGGGAAGATACCCCTTCCTCCGTCAGTTCATATCGTTTGTACAGCTCGGAATGCTCCAGCTCCTTCAACCCATCCCCATCCGTCACCAGCTTTCCACGATCGATGTGAATCCGGTCATAATCGAGGGGTTCCACAGTCTGCTTGCCAAGGGATAGAGCCAAATCAGAGAGGAGAATCACTGGACACTGATATCGATCCGCCAAATTGAAGGCTTGAATCGTATCATAGAAGCATTCTTCCACCGTACTGGGAGCGATCACAATCTTGGGGATATCCCCATGGGTGCTGTAAATCATAGCATTGATATCGCTCTGTTCCTGTTTGGTGGGAAGCCCCGTACTGGGCCCACCCCGTTGCGTATCCACAATCACGGCAGGGGTTTCAGTCATTCCGGAAAGGCCGACCGCCTCCGTCATCAGCGACAACCCCGGACCGGCAGAGGCTGTTAATGCCCGAACGCCACCATAATTGGCACCGATCACCATGGAGATAGCCGCAATTTCGTCCTCGGTCTGCACCACGGTACCTCCGAATTCAGGCAGTCGCCTAATTAAGTATTCCATAATTTCTGAAGAGGGCGTAATCGGGTAAGCAGCCATCAGACGGGCTCCTGCAGCAATCGCTCCCAGAGCGATCGCATCATTGCCGATCATATAGAGCCGCTTCTTTCCGTCTGATTCCTCCAGCAGAAGTGTTTCCAGAGGACCTCCGCATTTCTGACGGATTTGCTCCGCCCCTTCGCGAATCGCTTGCATATTTTTTTCGACCACTTGTTCCCCTTTACGGGCAAACTTCCCTTCAATCACATTTTGAAAGGATTCCAATGGCAATCCCATCAAAGCGCTGGAAGCACCCACAGCCACCATATTCTTCATCTGAGCCAGACCCACATCCTGTGCAATCCGGGTAAAGGGAATGGAAAAAAAGCGGGCTTGGATCCCCTCTGGAAGGACAGGATTAAACTTAGAGTCCGCCAACACCACCCCATCGGCGTGCAGTTCTTGGGCATTCAAGTCGATGGTTTCCTGATCAAAGGCGACCAAAATATCCAAATCATCGGAAACCGCCCGGATGGGACGAGTGCTAATCCGAATTTTGGTATTGGAATGTCCTCCCTTGATACGGGAAGAAAAGTGGCGATAACCGTATAGATAATATCCCAAGCGATTCAGCGCGGTAGAGAAGATCTCACCGGTGCTGTCGATCCCTTCTCCTTGTTGGCCGCCCACTTTCCACGAAAGTTGCTTGATCAAATGATTTCATCTCCTTTGGTTCTACCCTGCAACTGTCGCACCCTTATCATTACAGTTTTCATGAACCGATTGACTGTATCTTTTCACTTCATAAAGGGATGCTGGATGCCCACCCGCCACCGCCAAAAATCTGCGGTTTGCGGGTTTTCTCACACCCGTTGTTCAGTTATTCATTCTAGACCCCTGGCCCTTAAAAAGCAACCACTGTATACCGCCTACCAGGCGGGGAGATTGTGTTTCACC
>CAUGKZ010000330.1 GCA_959600065.1 uncultured Kroppenstedtia sp.
CTGGGTCAACACATCATCGCAGTAAGTATCGTTCTCAATCAGACGACGTACCCCGCGGATTTGCCCTTCGATGCGGTTCAGACGAGAGGTGAGGTTGTTTTTTACCTGTTGGGAATGATGGCTTTTTCTCACTCCCTGGATCTCACTGCGATCCTCCTTCTTTTCCCCGGGATTCAGCTCCGGATTGACTATCTCCATAGGAAATCCCCCTTCCTTTCCACTATTATACACAGCAGTGGATTCCGTAATATAAATAAAAAATCCCGTCCCTCTGATCGCCCTCCTGCTCTAATTTCATCTACCCTCACTTCAGTTGAACACGTTGCAACCGAAGCGCATTCAGTACAACGGAGACGGAGCTGAAGGCCATCGCCGCCCCGGCCAGCCAAGGAGCCAAAAGACCGACTGCGGCCACCGGGATGCCAATCACATTGTACGCTAGGGCCCAGAACAGGTTTTGGTGAATGTTTCGCACGGTTTTCCGGCTCATGGCGATGCCATCGGAAATCCCCTTCAGATCCCCGCGCATCAAGGTGACATCCGCCGCTTCCATAGCCACATCTGTCCCAGTGCCGATCGCCATCCCGATATCCGCCGTCGCCAGGGCCGGAGCATCGTTGATCCCGTCCCCTACCATCGCCACCCGGTGACCCGCCTCCTGCAATTTTTTCACTTCCTCTGCCTTCTGTTCCGGAAGCACCTCTGCGATCACTCGATCCACACCCACTTCCCGGGCGATGGCGTGGGCCGTCCGTTCATTGTCGCCTGTGAGTAACACCACATCCAGTCCCATGTCATGCAAACGCCGGATCGCTTCCTTAGACGTATCCTTGATCGTGTCAGCGACAGCAATGACCCCCGCCAACTGCCCATCCACCGCCGCCAACATCGCAGTCTTCCCTTCTTTCTCCAAACGGCTCATGATTGCTTCTGCCCGACTCCCGTCCACACCTACCTGATTCAGCAGGCGTCGGGTCCCGACCCTCACCTCGCGCCCCTCGATGTAGGAACGGATTCCGTAGCCAGGAAGGGCTTCAAACTCGTCGGGAGATCCTATTTCGATCTTGCGCTCCCGGATCCCGGATACGATCGCTGTCGCTAAGGGATGCTCGGAGTTCCTTTCCGCTGAACCTACCCACCGAAGGAACTCTGTTTCATCCATATCTAAGGGATAAACATCGGTCAGCTCCGGTTCCCCCTTGGTGATCGTCCCCGTTTTATCCAGGATCACCGTATCGATCCGGTGGGTAACTTCCAGGTGCTCCCCCCCTTTGAACAGTACTCCCAGCTCTGCGGCCCGACCGGACCCAGCCATGATAGACGTCGGAGTCGCCAAACCCAGGGCACAGGGACAAGCGATGACCAGGACGGCGATCGCTTTTTCCAATGCGGAAGCGAAGTCCCCAGGGTGGACTGCGAAGAACCAGATCAAAAACGTCACCAGCGCAATTCCCACCACAATCGGCACAAAGACCCCGGAGATGCGATCGGCGATCCGCTGGATCGGGGCTTTGGAACCCTGGGCCTCCTCCACCACTCGGATGATCTGGGCGAGGGCAGTCTCTTTGCCCACCTTGTCAGCCCGGATCCGCAACACACCGTGACCATTCACCGTCGCACCGATCACGGAATCCCCTTCCTTTTTTTCTACCGGCAGACTCTCCCCGGTCAACATCGACTCGTCCACTGTGGAAGAGCCCTCCAACACCTCTCCGTCCACGGGCACTTTTTCACCGGGTTTGACGATCACCACATCTCCAATGATCACTTCTTCTACAGGGATGGAGATTTCCTTCCCTTCCCGAATCACCAAAGCGGTCTGGGCCCGCAATCCCATCAATTTTCGGATCGCCTCGGAAGTACGCCCCTTCGCTTTGGCCTCAAACAATTTCCCGAGCAGGATCAATGTAATTAAGATCGCACTCGTCTCAAAGTAGAGTTCTGGTATGGAATCCCCAAGTCCTCCCATGTCACGGAGCATGAGGTATAAACTGTAAAAATAGGCGGCGGATGTTCCCAAGGCCACCAACACATCCATGTTGGCACTCCCGTTTTTCAGTGCCTTGTATGCCCCGACATAAAATTGCTTTCCGATGACAAACTGCACAGGGGTTGCCAACAGCAACTGGATCCAGGGATTCAGCAGCCACTCAGGGACCCACAGGAATGAAGTAAAGGAAAAGTGCCCCACCATCGTCCACAACAAGGGAAGAGAAAGCACCGCTGAGATAATAAACTTCCACTGCTGAGCTTCAATCGCCTGCTGACGGCGGTCTTTATCATTTTCCCCTTCCTTCTTGCGGGTAGCGGTATAACCTATATCCTCAACTTTGTGGATCAGATCCTCCACTGCGAGGGTCCCCGAGGAGAAAACCACATGAGCCGTCTCGGTGGCCAGGTTGACATGGACGCGATTCACACCCTGCAAGCGATTTAATCCCTTCTCGATCCGGTTGGCACAAGCGGCACAGGTCATACCTCCGATCTGGAGATTCACTTCCTCTTGGACGGTGTCATACCCTAGATCCCCTATTTTCTCTTCCATCTGGGATAGTTGCACCTGCTCCGGATCATAAGTGACGGACGCTTGTTCCAAAGCAAGATTGACATGAGCCGACTGAACTCCCTCCATCCGGCTCAACCCTTTCTCAATCCGATTGGCACAAGCGGCACAGGTCATGCCGCTGATTTTCAGGGAAGCCTTCTTCTCCATCTTTACCACCTCGTTCAAATACCCCTATGGGGTATATTCAAAAGGAAAGGATAGCCGCATTCAGCGGCTCATTCCTTTCACACCACATCATAGCCTTGATCTTCGATCGTCTCTTTCACTTGCTCTAATGTCAAGCGATTCTCGTCATAGATGACCTGGACGGTTCCGGCTTCCAGATCGACCGTCCCTTTCGCCCCGATGCGCTTTAAGGCACTCTCGACGGAATCGACGCAGTGACCACAGGACATCCCTTTCACATGTAATAATGTCTGGTTCATTGTTTTTCCTCCTCGATTTATACCTATAGTGGGTATATAGGTATCTAAACCCAATATACTATACCCTGCCAGGGTATGTAAAGACCCATTCGGAATAAAAACACCTCCATATGTGGTCTTGACCCCGTCAAGTAGACAATGAAAAAAGAACGGTTATGCGGCGACTT
>CAUGKZ010000331.1 GCA_959600065.1 uncultured Kroppenstedtia sp.
CGACAAGACAAGATGTTTTATCTGTTGGAGAAGCTGGGAATTTCCATTAAGGAGATCCCCTGCGGCACCATGCACAGGGCCAAGGGGCTGGAATTCCGCGTGGTCTTCCTCGTGGGGTGTCACCGAGCAACAGATCCCGCCCTGATACCGACTGCAGGAGAAGGACCCCCAGCTGCAAAAGCAAATCGATCAAGAGGAACGCTCTCTCCTCTACGTCGCCGCCACCACGGACTGGGATGAAGGTTTTGATCGTGGTGACTGAAGAAGCTTTTGCAAAGGGATTTGATAATACAACCTACATACTGCTGTATCTAGAGTAGTTGAGATGAATGGATAAAGTCGGTCTTGGTATGACGGTCGCATCCAAAAGAAGGTGAATTTTAAACCACCGGTTTTCCTTTAGGGAAGAGCCGGTGGTTTTGTAGATTAAAAAATATACCTTAGGGGTGTCTTTTTATTATACCATGCTTGGCTCCTTCTCCCGTTCGATCCTCATCTCTTCCAGCTTCGTCCACAGGGTGGCCATCGCTTGGTTGCGATTGCGGTAGAAGACGCCAGCCGGCGCGTTCCAGGGTTTGTTGGCGGAGCATATCTTCTTCCCAGCGGTCGGGGCCGTGCCATTGGTCGCCGTCGCATTCGACGGCAAGGCAGTTTGTCAATCCCTCCACAACCAGATCGATCCGGTAGCGTCCCACCTTGACTTGGGGTCGGACTTGGTAGCCCCGGGCAATGATCATCCGTAGGACATCCTTTTCAAACTGGGATTCGCAGAGGGATTCGGCGTTTTCCACCTTTTCCATAACCCGGCGGGGATTTTGGCAGTAATTGAGCAGACGGTAACGGAGATCGTCGGGATTGAGATCCTCCAGGTCCACCGAGTGATAGAGACGCATCTGGTTCTTGGCCCGGCTGGCGGCAACGTTGAACCGCTGTTGAGCATCTTTTCGGACTAGGGCCCCGAAGCGGACGTTGTCGGCGATGACCAGGGAGAGACAGATGACGTCCCGTTCATCTCCTTGGAAAGCATAGGCGTCGCCGCAGATGATCTTCCGCTTCAGCATCTGTTCTTCCCCGATGGTTTCCCGAAGGCGTTTTTCGATCAACTGGGCCTGGTCGTTTCCCAACAGAGAGATCACCCCGATGGTTCGGTTGTCGTAGGCCGAATCCTTCAGCATGGCCTGAATATCGGCCACGATGGCTTCCGCTTCCGGCTCGTTGATTTGCTTCATCTCATCCCGATAACCGGGGACCCGGCGAGCTAGGACGGCGGGTTCCAGGCGATCCTTCTGTTTGGGCAGCCGTAGGGGTATGATTTCCCCGCCGTAACTCAGGTCGTTGGAGAACTGAATGATCTCCGGCACGCAGCGGAAGTGTTCTTTCAAAGTCAAAACTCCAGGGAAGATGCGTGTGGCCACATCATACAGGGAAGTTTGCGTATCCAGACTGTTAGCCTGGGGAACTCCCTTAAGGTGGCGAACGATCAGAGAATGAACCGCTTCCTGGTCGGTGCCCACGGCGGAGGGGCTGATCTGTTGGTCATCTCCTACGACGACTGCTCGATCCGCTCTCATTAGGGCAGAGAGAGCAAACAGGTCGCACTGACTGCTTTCGTCCACGATGACAACATCAAACTTGTTATTCCGGAGATCTAGGTTTTCAATCACCCGTTCGATCGGCATGATCCAGACGGGGATCGCTGGTTGGCATTTTTCCATCTCGACGCGGGCATCCTGCCGGTGTTTGGTAGCATATTTTCCGGTGCCTTTGCCGATTTTTTTGATAATCTGTTTCCAAGTGACCAGGGCCCGTTTCTGGGGTTCAGTGATCCGGAGGAGTTGCTCCCGCCATGCGGATTTTGCCACGATGGATTCCAGCAGGCGTCGCTCTTGCTCTTGCTGTTCCTTCAGTTTCTGCTGGATGTTTTCCGGTTGCAGGGAGTTCACTTTTTCCACTTCAGTGTGAGCCCGCTTCCATTCCCATGCTTCCAGCCAGCGGTCGGGAAAGGGGGATGGGGTTCCCATTTGACTCAGAATCCGGGCGTTCCAAACAGGTGCAGCTTCTTGGAGACGGTTGGACAGATCCCGGAGTTGAAGGTGTTTCCCTCGTAGTTCCTGAAGCCGGAGGAGTTCATTTTGGGCCACCTCCCATAGAGAAGCCTCTTTTTGCTGCCAGGCCTCCAAGAGTTGGTTGCAGATGGGATGCGCCTTGGAATCCAGGGTGAGCTTGTGGAGATATCGGGTCTGTTTTTGGTATTCCGTTTCCCATTGTTCCTGCCGCAGTTGGTCATCTACGGCTTGGCAGGCTTCCCGCAGCTCGTGGAAGGACGGGGGGGCATACCAGCAGAACTCTTCGGGCAGGGTGAGAGATGTGGTTTTTTCCTGGAGGTTCCGGATCCGGTCTTTGATGGAGACGATTATTTTCAAGTGACTCAGCAACTCATCCGCACGGGCCACCAGCCTGCTCTCCGAAGGGTTCAGGGAGGGACCCTCCATTTCCTGCAAAAGGGTGTTCCAGCGTTTGACCAGTCGGTTTTGCTGATCCTCCAGCTTCAACTGCTCCATCATCAATTGTGCATCCTCTTCTGTTTGGACGGGGCGTCCATCCACCGCAGGATGTTCCACCAAGTAACGGAGCTTACGCCCGGAGAACACCAGATAGAGTCCCCAGATCGACTTCCCCGCTCGCAAACGTTGGATTAAGGTTTGTGTATCTTGTTGCAGTTGATGGCGGGGAATCTCCGGTAAGTTGATATCGTACTCGGCTAGCCGGTTTTGGAGATCCGTGATCGATTCCAAGGCATCTTCCATCGACTGGACCAACGAGGTCCACAACTCTTCTCTTTTTCCTCCGGCCAATAGATCGCTCAGAATGTTTTGTGCGTACAGAGATTGGAACCAACGCTCATCCTTCAGAATGGGCTGGAGAAGATCCAGCAGTTCCCGGCGTTCTCCTTCGGAATCGGGCAGTTGGTATCGTTGTAGAAGATCCCGAGATTTGGCCGCCTGTTCTTTCCGCTGTGCACCCTCGGTTAACTGAATCTTGAAGGCGGCAGCATTGGGGAGGGAATCCGGATTAGGGAAGATCTGATCCAGCAGAGAGCGGGTATCAGGGGAGAGCTCCCCGGTCAGAGACCACAGTTTTCGCAGCTCGGAG
>CAUGKZ010000332.1 GCA_959600065.1 uncultured Kroppenstedtia sp.
TCTTTCTGGTTCTAACAGAGGAGAAGAAGCAATCATTGGTAGAATTTCTGAAACCATTGGATATTGTACATATGAACCTCAGTTTACTTTTGAGTGAACGCTTGAAAGAAGAGCCTATCAATAAAAGGCCGTTAAAAGTGGGACGGATGGTCAATGAAATTGTTTATCAAATTAAGAACGAAGCCATCTGTTTTGACCGAATCGAGCTAGTTTTTCATCCAGATTTGCAACAGGACCCCTTACGTTTGTTTGAGAACGTCAGTGGAAATAAAACCATTCTTGTCTGTTGGCCAGGGGAATATGATGGAAGCGCGTTGAGCTATGCGCAACCTGGTCATCCGGAATATATAAAAGTACCCTTTCCCCAAGCCTTCGTTTTACAGATATAGAGTTATGGGAGTGTGAGAATGGATGAAGTACCGGGATCTGGTTCACTTTGAACCGATTGAATCTGTCATTCAGTTGACCGATGCTAATGAACAGAAGGTTGCTTATCAACTGCTGGATACCTATGTGATCTCCGATCGGATGGCGGAACTTTTAGATGAATTGGTGATTGAACAGTTGCAGATGGACCGCTATGCGGATAACAAGGGCTTGTTGATCGTCGGTAACTATGGGACAGGTAAATCCCATCTAATGAGTGTGATTTCCACAGTCGCCGAATTAGAAGGGGCCAGTGCTCATCTGACTAACCCGCGGGTTGCTCAAAAGGCGAAGGAAATCGAAGGCAAGTTTAAAGTGATTCGAATGGAAATAGGTTCGTCGAAGATGTCTCTACGCGATATCATCTGCATCGAACTGGAAGAAGGCATGGAAAAGATGGGGATCGATTATCAGTTCCCATCCGCCGATCAGGTACGTAACAATAAGAACAACTTGATGGAGATGATGGCCGCTTTTCATGAAGAGTATCCGGACCAGGGACTCTTGTTGGTTATCGATGAGCTCTTGGATTATCTTCGTAGTCGCAAAGAGCAGGAATTGTCCCTGGACTTGGGCTTTCTGCGTGAAGTTGGGGAAATTTGCGGAAAAACTCGCTTCCGGCTCATCGCGGGTGTGCAGGAGATGCTCTTCGACAATCCGAAGTTTCATTTTGTCGCGGAGCAGCTGCGCCGGGTGAAGGAGCGTTTTGAACAGGTCAACATCGTCCGTGAAGATATCGCCTATGTGGTCTCCCGGCGTCTTCTGAAAAAGGACGAGAAGCAGAAGGCCCTGATCCGGGAGCACCTGCAGAAATTTACGCCCCTGTATCACAAGCTGAGCGAAGAGCTGGAGGAATATGTATCCCTTTTTCCCATCCATCCAGCCTATCTGTCCACCTTTGAAAAAGTGACTGTGGCGGAAAAACGAGTCATTCTAAAGACGATCAGCAATGAAATGAAAAAGGTGATGGACCAAGAGGTACCCAGTGAGCAGCCTGGTGTCATCTCTTATGACAGCTACTGGCCTTACATTGAAAATGATGCCTCACTCAAAAGCAACGCAGATATCAAAGAGGTGATGAATAAGGCCAAAATTCTGCAGGATCGGATCGAGCATGCTTTTACCCGGCCGATGTATCGTCCGTTAGCGATGCGGATTATCCGTGCTTTGGCTGTGTTTCGCTTGACTACCGATGATATCTATTCACCGGTGGGAGTCACACCCGAGGAGCTCCGAGATGAGCTATTCCTCCATACCGAAGTGCTGGATGATAAGGACCCTTCTGGTTTTCTCAGAGGGGATATCGAGGTGGTGCTGAAAGAGATTCTAAAAACTGTCAGCTGGCAATATATCTCCACCAACGAAGCAAATGGTCAATACTATCTGGATATCAAGAAGGACATCGCCGTTGATGATCTGATCGAGCAGAAATCGGAGACTCTTTCTAATGACCAGCTGGATAGATACTATTTTGAGTTACTCGCAGAGGTGACGGAAAACTCCAAGACCTCCTATACTTCCGGCTATCGAATCTGGTTGCACGAACTCCCATGGTACGACCGGAAGGTAACACGTCAGGGATACTTGTTTTTTGGTGCCCCCAACGAACGTTCCACCGCTCAGCCGGAGCGGGATTTCTATGTCTACTTTTTGCAACCCTTTGATCCTCCCAAGTTCAAAGATGAAGAGAAGCCCGATGAAGTCTTCTTCCAGTTCGTCGACCGAGATGAGAAATTTATGCACTGGTTGAAGCTTTACGCCGGGGCGGAAGAGATGAAAGCGACAGCGGCCAGCAGCACCCGCAGACTCTATGAGGAAAAAGCCAATGGATATCGGAAACAGCTCGTGGAGTGGTTCCGTCAGCACATGCCCACCGCTTTCAATATCACTTACAGAGGGGTTACCAAGAAGCTGGCGGAATGGAGTGTCTTCGCTCATGCCTATGCGACAGTTCGTGAAATCATCGATGAAGCAGCCGGGGATTGTTTGAAGACTTGGTTTGCGGAAAAATATCCGGAATACCCCTCCTTCAGTAAGCTGAGTCTCCCGATGACCAAAGAAAGTCTGCCTGGCTACGCAGTAGATGCAATCAAGGATATAGCTTCACCCAAGACCAAAAACGGCACTGCCATCCTGTCGGGTTTGGTACTTTTGGGAAAGGATCAGAAACTGAAGGTTCGTGGGTCGGGCTTTGCGGATTGGGTGCTTGAGAAACTGGAGGCCAAGGGATCGGGCCAAGTGGTAAACCACTCCGAATTAATTGAAACGGTGCAAACCGTCCAGGGTACAGAAGACAACATTCAGTGGACAGTGGAACGTAAGCTGGAGCCGGAGCTCTTCGCTGTGGTGCTTGCCGCCCTGGTATATAGCGGGGAGATTGTAATCGCCATCGAGGGTACTAACTATGATGCCATGAAGTGGGACGAGCTGATCCGGTTGCCTCTCAAGCAGTTTATACAATTCAGCCATATCAGTAAATCCGGTGAACTGCCCCTGCGGGAATTGGAAGCTTTGTTTGAAATGCTGGATGTGAATCGGGCCTTGCTCAAAGCGAACGCCCTGGAGCAAGGGATCGGTCAGATGGTGAGCACGGCGGCTCGATGGACCCAAGAAGCGGCCATCGCCTTGAAGGACATCCGGACCGGAATCCCCACCTGGGAGGAAAACCTGCTTTCTGATGCCGAGATTCAGCAGCTCCGTAACCAGCTGGAAGAGTTGAAAA
>CAUGKZ010000333.1 GCA_959600065.1 uncultured Kroppenstedtia sp.
TTTGGAGCGGCCAGTTTTCACTTCCTTGCCGGATGGCAACGGTCGCGTGGTAGAAAACGATCTCCCCATCCAAAATATGGCTAATCAACACGCCTGTCTCCTTTTATAAAACCGGAGGGGACCCTCTTTCCGCAAACTCCGAAAGGAACCTGATACTTCCCGGGGAAAACGAAGACGGAAACTCCCGTCGATTGTGGTCAGAACCGACGGGAGTGACTGACTAGTTTTTTTCCCGGATAATCCGGACGGGATTGCCAGCGGCAAAGGCGCCAGGGGGGATATCCCGATTGACCAGGGAAGCGGCTCCCACCACTGCTCCATCTCCGATCCGAACCCCCGGTAGGATGGTGGTATTGGCTCCGATCATGACCGAATCCCCGATCTGAACATCCCCTACCCGGTATTCCTCGATCAGATATTCATGGGTGAGAATTGTGGTGTTGTAGCCGATAATCGTATCGTGTCCGATCCGGATCCGTTCCGGATAGAGCAGATCTACTGTCACCTTGAATGCAAAAGCCGTCTTCTCTCCCACTTCCATGCCGAGCAAGCGGCGGTATAAATAATTTTTCCAGGAGAATACAGGAATAAATCGGCAAACCTCAGTCACAAGGGCATTACGAAACACCTTGGCAAAGGGGAGAATCCGGTAGAGTTGCCAAAGTGAGTTGCTGTCCTTCACCGGATAACGCTCGGTTCTCCTCATCTTTTCCCGTCACTTTCCATCGGTGGCAAGCCGATGATCTCATAGAGATCTTCCATGGATTCCAACATAAATTCCGGCTGATAAGCCAACAGAGACTCTCTCCCGTGGACAGTCCAGGCGACGCCGGCCCCGGAGACATCTGCATCCTGGGCTGCCAGCAAATCATATTTGGAGTCGCCTACCATGAGAGTGGTTGCCGGCTTGGCCTGCAGCCGGTCCATCGCCAACCGGATCGGAGCTCCGTCGGGTTTCGCTTTTTCCGCTTCTCCGAAACAGATCACCTCAGCAAAGAACTCCTCCAATTGGCAAAGCCTCAACCCCATCTCCACTGTCTGCCGCTGTTTATTGGAAACTACGGCCATATCCAATCCCTGTTTCTGCAATTCTACCAATACCTCAGGAACCCCCGGGAAAGCTTCCACCAAATCATCATGGTGGGCCACATTATGCTCCCGATAGGTTTGAACCATCGCTTCCGCCCGTTCCTCTCCCCCAAAGCGAACCATCTGGTCCCACAGAGGTTCCCCCAGACAAGCCATCACCTCTGGTTCACCGATTTCTTTCTCTGGACAATGACAACGCAACGTATGGAGGAAGGAAGAGAGGATCAGCGGCGTCGTGTTGAGTAGGGTACCATCCAGATCAAACAGAACCGTGTGGAACTTCACGCACAATCACCTCCCGCTGTCACCTGCTGGTTCGCCGGTTTGGAACCCCGCCAAAACCAGGCCAGCAACAGAGTGAGCAACACAGCCACTCCAAATCGGATCAGGAGCAGCGGCAAAACACTGATTCCCAAGGGAATAAAAATCACGGTGTCCTCTACAACGGCGTGGCAGGCGGCGAGAAAGAGAACCATCACCGTCATCTCCCGCCGGGTAAATCGCTTTTCCCGAGCCTGTTCGATGATTACTCCCGCTCCCATCGCCAAACCGAAGAGGAGTCCTCCAGCCATGATCACCGATCCCCGAGGGTCGATCCGCAAGGGAAGCAACACCGGTTTCATCCCATCGGCAAAACGTTCCAACCAGCGGAGATCTTTCAGGATCTGGATACCGATCATCAAGGGGAACACTACGATCGCCATCTGTAATACACCCATCACCGCCGTTTGTAAGGCTGCTCCAACCGTTTCCCAGCCCCCCTGGGGAGCTGCCGGAGTAGCCGAGATCAGCCCATACGCCGCTGCCTCACCCCCGCCATTCCAAGACCACTGGATCAGAACGGCAGATAGGAGAGCCAGCGAGATTCGCACTCCCATCACCAGGAAGGCGGAGATTCCCACCCGACGGCAAACTGCTGACTCCACCAGTAAATTGTGGGAAAAACTGAGCATCACGGCCAGGATAAAGACCTGCTTCACCGTTAAATCCAGACTGAGGATGGCTCCGATCCCGGCATAGAGGTTTAACAGATTTCCCAGAACCAGCGGAATGGCCGCCTCCCCTGGTAGCCCGATCCAGGACATGATGGGCGTCAGTCCCTGCACAAACCAATCAATCACTGGCGTATGTTGCAATACGCTGACCAGTAGTGTAACGGGAAAGATCACCTTTCCCAGCTCCCAGGAAGTGTTCAGCCCGGATTGGACCCCCTGTTTCCACTGAATCCGTTTCAACCTGACACGTTCTCCTTTGATTGCAGATAGGGGTCTTTAGCCCAGCCTTTCATCCGGCGAACCAGGACGAAGAGGATCCCCAACAACACCAACGATAGGCTGACCAACTGGGCAATCCGAATATTGCCGTCGGCCATCATTCCCGGTTCAAACAAAACCTTCATGGGAGACCAGATCCCGTTCAAGAAAGAGGCGAGCCAAGCCGGGCCCTCAAAAGTCAGACTGTCTGTCCGCAATCCTTCGATAAAGAAACGCCCCAAAGAGTACCAGATGAGATAGGTGAAGAAGATCTCACCCCGCCGTGGATTCCACCGTCGCAACAGAAGCAAGATCACCAAGCCGGCCACATTCCAGAGGGATTCGTACAAAAAAGTCGGATGGTAATAAGCACCCTGTATATTCATCTGGTCGATCAGCCAATCAGGCAGGTACAATCCCTCCAGGAATTGTCGGCTGACTTCCCCCCCATGGGCTTCCTGGTTCATAAAATTGCCCCAGCGGCCGATAGCTTGCCCTAATATGATGCTGGGAGCTACAATATCCGCGATCTGCAGAAAGGGGACTCCCCTTTTCTTCACAAAGAAGGCTCCGGCGATCAGGGCCCCGATCAAGCCCCCGTGAATCGCCAGCCCCCCTTTCCAGACGGCGATGATATCGCCGGGATTCTGCAAATAATACTCCCACTCAAAGGCTACATAATAGAGGCGGGCACCCACGATCGCCGCCGGGATCACCCAGATCATCATATCGAGAAACAGCTCACTGTCGAGCCCGTGGCGCTGCCCTTCCCGAATAGCGATCCACAGCCCGAGCAGAACTGC
>CAUGKZ010000334.1 GCA_959600065.1 uncultured Kroppenstedtia sp.
AAATAATTCGGCTTGTGAGGAATGTGGTGCTCAGGCATCTTGGGGCAACTGGGTAAATTAGGCATTTTCGGCATGTATTCTGGCATTTTGGGCAGAGGTGCTACCGGTTTTTTGGGGGACTCGTGGTTTTTTTCACCCATCGGTTGTTCTCACTCCTTCGCTTTGTTGGCGGATACACTGTATCCTATGTGGAAGGCCAGACACCGGTACCTAAGAAAAGTGCCTATATTTCCCCTCAGTTCTCGGTCACCTTGGTCAGACTTAGGGAAGTACGTTATAATAACGGGGAATGTTTTGTCTGGCCCGGACTGGGCCTGGGAGGGATTTTGGAATGGACGTGTTGCGAATTACCCCCCGTGGTTATTGTTATGGGGTGGTGGATGCCATGGTATTGGCCCGTGAAGCAGCCAAGAACCTGGATCTTCCCCGTCCTATATACATTTTGGGAATGATTGTTCATAACCGTCATGTGGTTGAAGCATTTGAAGAGGATGGAATCGTCACTCTGGACGGGAAAAACCGGCTGGACTTGCTGGAAGATGTGGATCAGGGAACGGTGATTTTCACCGCTCACGGCGTTTCCCCTGAAGTACGCCAGCGAGCGCGGGAAAAAGGGCTGACCGTGGTGGATGCGACCTGTCCGGATGTCACCCGTACCCATGATCTGATCAAGGAGAAGGTGGCAGAAGGTTACGAGGTGGCCTATATCGGGAAAAAAGGGCACCCTGAACCGGAAGGGGCGATCGGAGTCTCTCCGGATCACGTCCACTTGGTGGAAGCGGAGGAAGATGTGCAACGGCTTCAGCTGGATTCCGAAAAAGTGCTGATCACCAATCAGACGACGATGAGTCAATGGGATACCCGTCATTTGATGAAAAAAATCAAGGAGAAGTATCCCCACGCCGAGATTGTCAATGAAATCTGTCTGGCGACACAGGAACGGCAGGAAGCGGTGGCTGAACAGGCCAAAAAGACAGAGATGGTGATCGTGGTTGGTGACCCCCGGAGCAACAACTCCCGACGGCTGGCTCAGGTGGCGCGGGATGTGGCGGGGGTAGAGGCCCATCGGGTGAATGAGGTGACAGAGATTGACCTCGAATGGTTGAAAGGAAAAAGCTATATCGGAGTGACTGCTGGAGCTTCTACTCCCACACCGATCACCCGGGAAGTGATTAAGTTTCTGGAACAATTTGATGAAAAGGATCCTTCCACATGGGAACCGGAACGAACAGTCCGTAAAGATAAATTGCTTCCCCCGATTCGCAAGAAGCGTAGGACCCAGTAACCCAAATGAAAAAAAAGCCACGGCTTGATACCGTGGCTTTTTTGGGTGGACCCGAAAAAATATTCTGTCAAATAAGGGGAGTCTTACCGATCCGTTTCCTTTGGATATAGGAATAGCATTGGTTCATCGATCCCCGAAACTCCACTCGATGGTCTTTTTTCATCGGGTTGTACCATTGAAAGTACTGGTCTTCATGCAGAATGGACAGGGGATACTTCTCCGAATCCATGATGACGTAATACATCCGACATCACACCTCCTGTTCTCCAGTATGGTCGAAATCTTCACTGGATAAGCATGATTCCACTGTTTTTTCAAAAAGATCCCCCCTTGAAGGGGGGAGAGGGCTAAAAAATCAGGCGGAAGCGGGAACGCAGAGCCCAGGGGCGTTCCGTCCGTTTTTTGTATTTGGGTAATGAGCGATAGATTGCGATCGCCTCGCGATATGCCTCTTGACTTTCTTCCCGGCGGCCCATCTGTGCATACAAACGGCCGAGTCGATAGTAGGCTTCACTGGAAGAGGATTGGATCTCCCGAAACTGATCCAAGTGATAGAGGGACTTTTCCTGATCAGAGGAGCTGAAGGCTTCTCCCAAACGAAGATGGGGTTCGCCGTAGTAGACCCGGGGGTTTTGTTCCAGGGCCTCGAGCATCATCTGTTCTCCTCGCTCCAAATCCCCCAACTTCAGACAACAGAATCCGATTTCCGCCCGGATCTCGTCGGATTCCGGGATCACCTGCAGTACCTCCTCCAGGTAGGGAAGTGCTTGTCGAAACTGCTTTTTCTCCATGAGCAGACGGGCTAGTTCTCTTTTATTAGATGTATGATGGGGATTGAGCTGGAGAGCCTGTCTCAACTTGCGAAGTTGGCTGTTTCGCCGGAAAGGGCGGGTGACACTGGGAAACATCCCAACAAAGCGCCTGTCCAGAAAATAGATGATAACGAGCAGGATCAACAGGGCGATCAAGGGATTTCCGGTCAACATCCACAGAATCCCGAATGAAAAGAACTTACCCATGGCAACACCCCCAGCAAAGGAAAGAGCCCGCTTCTTTAAATCAAGCGGGCTCCTATTTATTTGTGGACAGGTCCTCTGGGTCCAACCATTCCTCCGCCCAGATTTGAACCTCGTCCATTACGGGTTTTAATGCTTTTCCTTTTTCAGTTAGAGCATATTCGATCCGGACAGGGGTCTGTGGAAAGATGTTCCGCGTCAGGACCCCGGCGGCTTCCAATTCTTTGAACCGCTCTGTCAGCATTTTGTCGCTCATACCGGGGATCATCGTGGAGATCTCTTTAAACCGTTTAGGGCCGTCCAATAATACCCGGATGATAAGTCCGGTCCAACGTTTGCCCAGGAGTGTAAAAGCGAACTCAAATTTGGGACACAGTTTTGTTGTACAGGGATGTTCTTGATTTGACATTTGGACCACTCCCAACCCTATTTTACCATATTGGCTTGACAATAAGTAAGTGATTGTTTTATTTTAATTACTAAAGGTAAGTGGTTTACGTTTATATAGTGACTAACTATATATAACTCAAAGGAGGATGGATTCATGGATGAAGGACTTCTTATCATTCGTTTGGTATTTGGTCTGACGATGGCCGCCCATGGAACGCAAAAACTTTTTGGCTGGTTTGGAGGTCAAGGATTGAAAGCAACGGGTCAATTTTTTGAATCCATCGGAATTCGTCCCGGTGTATGGATGGCTCTGTTGGGAGGACTGGGAGAGTTTGTCGGTGGGCTGTTGCTGGCATCAGGGGTTTGGATGCTTGTAGGTTGCGCCTTGTTCGTGGTGACCATGCTGGTGGCGATCATCAAAGTTCACGGTAAAAATGGAT
>CAUGKZ010000335.1 GCA_959600065.1 uncultured Kroppenstedtia sp.
TGCCGGGATCTGCGGTTCTGATATTCACACCTATGAAGGCCACTACAAGGTAAAAACGCCGGTGACACTGGGGCACGAATTTTCAGGTGAAGTGGTGGAAGTCGGGGAAGACGTGACCGAGTTCAAACCGGGGGACCGCGTCACTTCCGAGACGACTTTTGATATTTGTGGTGAGTGCAGATACTGCCAGACAGGGGATTATAACTTATGCAGTTCCCGAAAGGGATTGGGAACACAGCAAGATGGAGGCTTCACCCTATATTTGCTCGCCCGTAAAGAGAGTGTCCATCGCTTACCTGATCATGTGGGATATGAAGCGGCTGCCTTGACGGAACCTCTAGCTTGTTGCCATCATGCGGTGCGGCAGGCCTCCATCCATGAAGGGGATGTGGTGGTGGTTCTCGGCCCGGGACCGATTGGATTGCTGACAGCACAAGTGGCGAAAGATACAGGTGCGAAAGTGATCATCACCGGGTTGAACCATGATCAAGTCCGGTTGGATAAAGCCAAAGAATTGGAAATCGATCATGCCGTCAATACCCAACAGGAAGATTTAAAACAGCTTGTTGAGGGGTTGACAGCAGGATACGGCGCTGATGTGGTGTTTGAATGCACAGGCGCTGTTCCCGCTGCGAAGATGGGGCTCGACTTGCTGAGAAAACAGGGACAATTTATCCAGGTTGGAATCTACGCCACCGCTGAAATCCCATTTGATTTGGAAAAGGTGATTCAGAAAGAAATCACAGTGAAAGGATCCAGAAGTCAAAAACCAAGGGATTGGGAACCTTCACTCGCCTTGATGAATGAACATCGCGTCCATGCCAAGGCGCTTGTGACCCATCGATTTGACATCACCCAATGGGCTGAAGCCTACCAGGCGATTAAAGACGGTGAAGCGATCAAGGTCTTGTTAACTCCAGTAGATTAACAGATGGAAGAGGAGGGTGGAGTGTCACAGCGTGGGATTTCGGCTACGCCACAATGTACAATCCCGTCCTGACCCTTGACAATGGTTGGATCAGACACACGTGGACGGATGGGAGGTGGGGGAATGGTAGAACATTTTCTCGACTTCACTCTGGGTCCTTACGGAAGAATGCTGGGTGACTTCTATTTTGAAAACCAGGTCTGGTTAAATAGTTTGGTGGTGGGAGTGGCGATATACAAGCTTTTTGCCAAACACAAGCAGAAGAGTGCACAACCGGAACACCCAGCCGAATCCAATGGGGATGGAATGGTTTGACCGAAAGAGGTGCCTGCAGAGTCATGATGAACGCACTTAAATTTTATGGGAAACAGGATTTACGTTACGAAAAAGCCGTTCTGCCCGTAATCGAACAGGTGGATGACGTCCTGATTCAAGTGAAAGTGGCAGGGATTTGTGGGTCTGACTTGTCCCGATATGCGAAGCTGGGTCCTTATGTGAAAGGAATGATCTGGGGCCATGAGTTTTCCGGTGAAGTAGTCGAAACCGGTCCGGCGGTAACTCATGTTCAAGTCGGTGATAAAGTGGCGGCCTGCCCCACATTTTATTGTGGCAAGTGTGAGAGCTGTAAAAAAGGGCAGTTCTCTCAATGTGCAGAATTGACCGTGATCGGGGCGAGACACCCAGGTGCTTTTGCTGAGTTTGTGAGGTTGCCTGGAGAAAACGTGATCCCTCTACCCGTTTCCATAGACATGGAGACAGCAGCTTGTATCGAGCCGGCAGCGGTAGTGGCCCATGGATTTTATCGGACCGCAATGCAGCCAGGAGCCGAGGTGGCGGTGATGGGTTGCGGCAATATTGGATTGTTGGCGGTGCAATGGGCGAAAGTGTGGGGTGCCAGCCAAGTGGTTGCGATAGACATCGATCCGAAAAAGTTGGATATCGCCACCCAAGTGGGGGCAGATGTGGGAATCCATTCACTGGAGTCTTCGGCCTATGAGCAACTCATGGATCTGACCCATGGAAAAGGGGTGGATGTAGCCATCGAATCGGCGGGGTCACCGATCACCTCTGCCCAAGTTTTTGCCCTGGTCAAAAAAGGCGGGCAAGTGGTCTTCATGGGCATCCCCTATGAGCATGTCCAGGTGGAACGATTTTACTTTGAAAAGATCGTCAGAAATGAACTGACCGTGTTGGGCTCCTGGAATGCGATTTCTGCGCTCTTCCCAGGCAAAGAATGGACTTCAACTCTTCAGTTCATGAAAACCGGCCAGATTGATGTGAAACCGCTCATCTCCCACCGAATGAGTCTAAGAGAAGGTCCGGAGGTTTTTGAAAAAATGATCAACCGCGAAGGACGGTATGGAAAGGTACTGCTTTATCCGGAAATCTAGAAGCGTGGTGTAAAAGTCGCCATACTTACAGGACACCAGTCATGCCCAGGGTTGCTTTGCGCCCCTCGCTATACAGGGAGTGTGGGGTTTCATATAGAGGGGATTTTTGATCGCCAGAACTTTGACGCCGGAATGTGAACCCCCATCCCGACTGTCTGTAAGCTCAGGGGTTCACAAATAGGTGTATGTCTCGGATCCGGGAAATGAAATGCCGTTGTCTCTCTTCAATGGAGCACGGCATTTATCTATGTCGGCCAAGAGGATCTTCTCCAGGGACAGAAGGAGCAGTTGTGCTGGTAAGTGGAGGACCCCATAACAGCCGGATTTCTGAATTGTTGGAGAAACATTTACCATCCCCTCAAGCCATATTTTACGATGGGGGCAATGGGAAGAGCAAAAGGGTCAATTTTGTTTCCTCCACCCATTTCCTGGTTAATCAACAGCTCTAACAAAAGATATATAATTGTTCGAATCATTTCTTGATTTTTGGCTGGGAAGCAGTTATGATACGAGTACGTACTGGTATTTCAGCAGTCACTCTTTTGACGCTGGGTGTGTTTATAAGTGCAGGATCACTTTTGTCGATGTCTGAACTTGCAGACTGGATCCATTTCGGTTGGGAGGGCGGTTGATTTGATTTCATTTCAGCCTACAAAGGAGGAGTCGGCCTTTGCAGATCTGGCCAGGGAATTAGCTCGAGAGCGAATCCGCCCCATAGCCAGGGAGTGTGAACAAAAGCGGAGGGTCCACTCCGACCTGGTGAAGAC
>CAUGKZ010000336.1 GCA_959600065.1 uncultured Kroppenstedtia sp.
CATACCTGGTTGCCGGACGCCATGGAGGGTCCCACTCCGGTCAGTGCCTTGATTCATGCGGCGACGATGGTAGCAGCAGGGGTTTGGCTGGTAGCCGGGATGTTTCCTTTATTTTCTTCGTCACCGGTGGCGATGGACACGGTGGCCTGGACAGGAGCGTTCACGGCGATCTTTGCCGCTGGGATCGGCTTGGTCCAGTATGATATCAAACGCATATTGGCTTACTCCACGATCAGTCAGCTAGGATATATGATGCTGGCTCTTGGAGCTGGAGGATACGTCGCCGGAGTCTTCCACTTGATGACCCATGCTTTTTTCAAAGCGTTGTTATTTTTGGCGGCAGGTGCAGTGATCCTGGCTCTCCATCAAGAACAGGATATTCGAAGGATGGGGGGGCTCTGGAAAAGTCATCGGCAGCTGGGGTGGCTCTTTTTGATCGGATGTCTCTCCATCGCTGGCATTCCGCCCTTCGCAGGCTTTTTTTCCAAGGATGAAATCTTAGGGACTGCCTATGCCGACGGCCGGTTCGGAGTGTTCTGGATTGGGGTGGTGACCGCCTTTTTAACCGCCTTTTATGTATTTCGCCTCTTCTTCCTGGTATTCGGGGGAGAGGCGCGGGAACAGAAGGAGCCCCGAGGGGTTCCATCGGTGATGATCTGGCCGATGGGAGCCTTGGCCTTGTTTGCAGTAGTCAGCGGATTCCTCAATTTTCCGGGGGACTCACTGGAGCGGTGGTTGACGGAGGGGATGGAAATCTCGGGGACCTCAGGAACCGCTCCGAGCTGGATCCCGTTTCTTTCCATCCTCGTCTCAGTGGGTGGCGTGTTTCTCGCCTGGGGGATGTACAGCAAAAAAAGCATTAACCCTCATAGGGTCTCCCGTGCATTTCCCGGAGTCCAGCGATTGTTGTACAGGAAATTTTATGTGGACGAAATTTATGGCCTGGTTTGGGTGCGTCCCTATCGGTGGTTGGGAACGTTCCTGAAGGGATTTGACCGCTGGATTGTGCAAGGAGCGGTCGGAGGGGTGAGTACACTGGTCCGGTCGGCGGGAGGTCTTTTCACACGGATCCAAAACGGTCAGGCTCAGACCTATGCCTTGGTGAGTATCGTTGGACTGGTTCTGATGATTCTCTGCCTGACAGCGGGGAGGTTGTTCAGATGATGGAGAGTTGGTTCAACTGGCTTCCCACCTGGATCATGTTATCTCCTTTGCTGGGAGTGGCGGTCCTCCTGCTTATTCCTCGGGAACAGGTGAGCTGGCTAAAACGGGTAGGTTTTTTGGGGACTCTGCCGCCGCTGGTGTTGGCCTTGATCCTGTTTGCCCGCTTTGATCCGGGATCGGGTGGGGTGCAATTACAGCAGTCGATGACCTGGTTCCAGATCCATCTGCCGCAGGTTCAAGGTCCAGCCGCTTCTTGGTCCGTTAGTTATCACTTGGGAGTGGATGGGCTGTCCCTTCCATTGATCCTGTTGTCGGCGATCATCGCGACTCTGGCGGCCTGCGCTTCCATGTACATCCGAGAGCGGCACAAAGGATATTTTCTGATGTTTTTGCTGCTGGAAGCTGGCATGCTGGGTGTGTTTTTAGCCCGGGATCTGTTCCTCTTTTTCCTCTTTTTCGAGGTGACCTTGGTGACGCTGTATTTTCTGATCGGGATCTGGGGAGGGATCTACCGGGAGCGGGCGGCCAACAGTTATCTCCTCTATAACGGCTTGGGGTCGGCCTTTCTGCTGTTGGGGATCATCGGGCTGTTCGTTCTTTACCAGACTCTCGATTTCGATCAGATCCGGGAATGGGCTCAGGGTTCGGAAACTCAGCAACTCTTTGCCCAGCCGGCTCTTCATGGGATTTTCTGGGGAAGTTTCCTGTGTCTCATGTTGGCCTTTGCCATCAAACTCCCCATCTTTCCTTTCCATACCTGGATGTTGAAGGTTCACAAGGAAGCACCTCCAGCAGTGGTGATGATTCACTCTGGTGTCCTGCTGAAAATGGGGGCCTACGGGCTGATCCGGTTCGGAGTTGAACTTTTTCCCGATCCCATCCGAGAGAGTGCTCCGATTCTCGCCGTTCTGGGTTTGGTCAATATCCTCTACGGGGCTGTTCTCGCCTTTGCACAGTCGGATCTGAGGAGGATTCTCGCCTTTGCCAGCGTCAGCCATATGGGGATCATTCTTTTCGGTATCGCCGCTTTGAATGAAGCGGGCCTGACTGGGGCGGTATTTCAGGCGGTCTCCCACGGCTTGATCTCCGCGCTCCTCTTCTTCTATATCGGAAGCTTGGTTGAGCGGACGGGAACCACCGAAATCGGTGAATTGGGAGGGCTGGCTCGACCGGCTCCGGTGCTGACGGGAATCTTTCTGGCCGGTGGATTGGCCCTGCTGGGGTTGCCGGGAATGTCAGGATTTATTTCGGAATTTCTGGCGTTCCTCGGCCTATTTCAGCAAGAGCCGATCCTGGCTGCCTTGGGGACCCTGGGGCTGGTCCTGGCTGCGGTGTACACCCTTCAGGCCGTTTTAAAGACCGGATTTGGACCGCAACGGGAGCGCTGGTCTCGGATCCGGGATGGCCGGAGTGTGGAGACGGCTCCGATGTTGGTTTTGCTGGGCTTGATTATTCTGATCGGCGTCTGGCCCAACGTCCTCGGAGGACCGATGCAAATCACTCTGCAGACGATTGCGTCGAGGATCGGAGGGTAGGGGATGGAGAAATACTTCCTGGATTATGACTGGACGGTGTTGGCTCCGGAATTGATCATTGTTTCAGCAGCTGCCCTGTTGTCCATCATCGATCTGTTGTTAAAGGAGCGGATCGACCGGAATTGGCTCAATGGGGTGGCGATTTTGGCCGTGATGGCAGCGGGTGTGGTTGTTTTTCGGCAATGGGGAGGTCCTCCTGCGGAGATCTTGTCAGACACGTATCGCGTAGACGACTTTGCCCTCACCTTCAAACTGATTCTCCTGGTCGGAACGGCTTTGGTGCTATTGGCTTCCCACCGGGATGACGGGCCGAGGGAGGCGCGGGGGGAGTACACTTATCTTCTGCTGACGGCACTGTTAGGGGGGATGCTCCTCACATCTTCTG
>CAUGKZ010000337.1 GCA_959600065.1 uncultured Kroppenstedtia sp.
AACGAAAAACTCCGGTTCCTTCCGAGAATAGGACGACGACAGAGTGGATCGCTGATGAGATGAATATCAACCCCAAGAGGAGTCCCACGATCCCCCAGGTGATCAGTAATGGGGTCTGATCATGGAGCCAGAGGTACAATGCTCCCCAACCAGCAGAAAAGACAAAAAAGATAAGTGCCCACAAGATCTCCAGGACGAAGAGGCGAAACAGATTACGAAAACCGTAGGAGAAAAAACATCCCAAGCTGACCCGGTCTTCCAGCGCCGCTTCCCGTACCGCGCCGGTGAGGGCAGCGGTGTAAAATGCGGAAGCCAGCCACATCAATAGGATGCCCCCTACAGCGTAACCGAGGATCCAACCTCCCTTTTCCAAAACATTCATACCCAGGTCGGTGACTACTGCCCCGACAGACTCCGGGGAAGTGATCCTGCTTTGGAGAAGATCCTTTAGGGAAACGAGCTCATCACCAAGCATGATTCCCAGGAAAAATAGGGGCACTACCAGCAACACGAAGACAGTCATCGCTGTTAGCAGAGACCCGAGCCAGAGTTTCGCACCGTGTTGATTCAGCAACCGGAACGACTCGATCAAACCAATCCCCTCCCCAGACAATTTGACATAAAACCATCTTATCCTGACGGCAACGGTCGGACAAGAAGTAGCTGCTCTAAAAATATACTTTCATACCTGTAAAACGGGATTTGCCCTCGGGGTGGTTCAATTTTTCCAGGATCGACAAGCTGCCACACAGGCTCTCCCCCTAACCCGAGATGAAACCGGCGCATCCGGCATGGAGGGTATGGTAAGATGAGCCTTAGGAGGTAAGCATGATGAAGGAAAAAATCCGCGAGAAGCTCTCTCTCCTTCCAGAGAAACCCGGTTGTTATCTGATGAAAAATCTGCGCAATGAGATTATTTACATCGGGAAGGCGAAGATCCTTAAAAATCGGGTTCGCTCTTATTTTACAGGAAGCCATGACGGAAAGACCCAACTCTTGGTCTCGGAAATTGAGGACTTTGAATATATCGTGACGGAGAGTGCCACTGAAGCACTGATTCTGGAAGCCGTCCTGATCAAGCAGCACCGCCCTCACTACAATGTGCTGATGAAGGATGACAAGTCTTATCCCTACATCCGACTGACACGGGAAACTCATCCTCGGTTGGAAGTGACCCGGAAGGTAAAAAAGGACGGATCTCGTTATTTCGGCCCCTACCCTAATGCCCAGGCGGCTCAACAAACCAAGAAGCTGTTAGATAAACTTTACCCATTGCGAAAATGTCGGACCCTTCCCAAGCGGGTCTGTCTCTACTACCATTTAGGACAGTGCCTGGCTCCCTGCGAGTTTGACGTGGATCCTTCCCAATATGAGGAGATGATTCGGGAGATCAGTCGTTTTCTCAATGGTGGTTTTCAGGATGTGCAAAAGGAACTGGAGCAGAAGATGCATCGGGCAGCAGAAGAGTTGAACTTTGAACGAGCCCGGGAACTGCGGGACTTGATCCAACATATCGAAGCGGTGATGGTGAAACAAAACATCATCATGAAAGACAATCTCGATCGGGATGTATTTGGGTATGCGGCGGACAAGGGGATGATGTGCGTTCAGATCTTCTTTGTCCGCCAGGGAAAGCTGATTGAGCGGGATGTTTCCATCTTCCCTTACTACGGGGAGGAGACAGAGGATTTCCTTTCCTATGTGACTCAGTTTTATCATGAAAAACCGACATTGCCCAAAGAGATCAATCTTCCAGAGGCGGTGGATGCTGGGTTGCTGGGAGATTGGTTGACCGGGGTTCATGTGCATATTCCGCAGCGAGGGATGAAGAAACGCTTGGTGGAAATGGCCAATGAAAACGCGCGAATTGCTCTGACAGAACGCTTTAAGCTTCTGGAACGGGACCAAGGTCGGACCGTGGAAGCGATTCATCGCTTGGGAGAAGCGATGGGAATCGGTTCCCCCCAACGGATCGAGGCCTTCGACAATTCTAATATCCAGGGGACGGATCCCGTTTCGGCTATGGTGGTGTTTACCGATGGGGTCCCTGATAAGAAGGAGTACCGGAAATTCAAGATCCGTTCGGTTCAGGGGCCCGATGATTACGAAACCATGCGGGAAGTGATCCGCCGGCGCTACACTCGGGTGCTGAAAGAGAACCTTCCTTTGCCGGATCTGGTGTTGGTAGACGGGGGGCGGGGCCAGATGTCGGCGGCGATCGATGTTCTGGAAAATGAGCTGGGTTTGTTTATTCCCGTCGCCGGTTTGGTCAAGGATGAACGTCATAAAACCGCCAGCCTCCTCTTTGGCGATCCCCCAACAGAGGTGGAGCTTCGCCGTGGTAGCCGGGAGTTTTATCTGTTACAGCGGATTCAAGAGGAAGTGCATCGGTTTGCGATTTCCTTTCATCGTCAGACCCGGGGGAAAACCATGACCCGCTCCCTTCTGGACGAGATCCCTGGGGTGGGGAAGAAGCGAAAACAGATCCTGTACAAGCACTTTGGCTCTCTGGAGCGGATGCGGCGAGGAAGTGTGGAGGAGTACCGGGAGGCGGGAATCGGTGACAAATTGGCCCGGGAGATCTTGGATTACCTACGGCAAAAGAGTACAGACTTCGGAGAGAAAAATGACTGATGGGATGCAGACTGCGGGATTGATTATCCTGGCGGGGGGGCAATCTCGCCGAATGGGCTGGGATAAGGCTCTTCTCCCGCTGGCAGGGGAGAAGATGGTGATGCGGACGATCCGGCGCTTGTCTCCTCAAGGGGAGTGGGTCGTCTTGATCAGTAGTAACCAGCCGGAGAAATTTGCGGGATTCCAGGCGCCGGTGGTGCCAGATCAACTGGGGGGAGCCGGGCCTTTGGCGGGGATTCATGCCTGTCTGCAAAGGTCTCCCTGTGAGCTGAATCTGGTGACAGCCTGTGACCTTCCATTTGTCTCTGCAAAGATAGCCCGGCAACTCCTGGCCTGGGCAGACACCGGTACCTGGGATGCAGTCGTTCCTGTGGATGGGGAGCGAATGCATCCTTTGTTTGCGGTGTACCATCGTCGATGTCACAAGCAGTTGGAAGTGTTTTTAAAA
>CAUGKZ010000338.1 GCA_959600065.1 uncultured Kroppenstedtia sp.
GGTGACAGGATATGATGTGCCGGTTCCGATGTTTGCCCTGGAAGATGATTTTCGTCCGGATCCTCAGCGGATTGAGGTGGCAGTCCAGAAAGTGATCCACTTTTGAGGGAGGCGAGCGCATGGGTGTCAAGTTCAGGCTACCAGATGTGGGTGAAGGAATGACAGAGGCCGAGGTGATCCGCTGGCTGGTGCAGGAAGGAGAAAGAGTCGCTTCCGATCAGCCAGTGGTCGAGATGCAGACGGACAAAGCGGTGGTGGAGCTCCCCGCTCCCGCTTCAGGAAAGGTGGGTCACCTCCCCTGGAAAGAAGGGGAGAAGGTGGCGGTGGGAGAAGTGTTGTTGGAGATTGACACCGACAACGAATCCAACAAGTCGGCTCAGCGGGAGGCCGCGGCGGCAACGGAGACCGCCCCGGCTTCGGCAGAAAGCCCCCCTCCGCTCCGTTCTATCCCGGTGGAGGAAGCTACATCTGCCCCTCGTCGTCGGGTGCTGGCGGCTCCCTCCACCCGCCGTCTCGCTCGGGATCTCGGTGTCGAGATTCAACAGGTGACCGGTACCGGCCCGGAAGGACGAGTGACCAAGGAAGATGTTCGCAAGGTGGCCGCCTCCTTGGCGGAGTCCCAGGGCGTGGTTCGCTTGGCCGACCGGAGGGGCAAGGAAGCCCCTGGGAATCCAGTTGATAGAGAAGTTTCCTGGACAGAAGATAGGGAGCAGGCGAGAGATACCGGGGAGATCCAGGGAGAGCCTCTTTCCCCGACTCGCCGGGTGATCGCGGAGCGATTGCTTTTATCTGTCACCCGAAAGCCTCATGCCACTCATTTTGACGAACTGGAGGCGGAAGGGCTGGTGGCATGGCGGAATCGGCTCAAGGAGAAGTCCGGATCCGGTGCTTCCTCGGTGGGATACCTACCGATCCTGCTCAAGGCGATCGCCGTTGCTCTGAAAAGTCACCCGCTGTTGAACGTTCATTTCGATGAGGAAAAGATGGAGGTCCGTCGCTTCACCTCCATCCACCTAGGAGTGGCCGCTGACACCCCCCGGGGCCTGCTCGTTCCGGTAATCCGGGATGCAGATCAGAAAAGCATCTTGCAAATCGCCGAGGAACTTCGGGAGTTGACGGAGGCTGCCCGTCAGGGGCGTCTGCTACTGGACCAGATGAAGGGAAGCACCTTTACGGTCAGCAATGCTGGTGCTTTAGGGGGTCACTTTGCCACTCCCATCATCAACCCGCCGGAAGTGGCGATCCTGGCTCTGCACCCTGTGGAACAGCGGCCGGTGGTCCAAAATGGTCAGCTGGCCCCTGGCTGGCGCATAAATATCTCTCTTTCCTTTGACCATCGGGTTCTCGACGGAGCTGACGCCATTCGCTTTACCCAAACCCTTGGCTCCTACACCGCCGATCCGGGGAGGTTGCTTCTGGAGTTGACTTGAGGGTTTATCGAACCGAACTGCCCCCGCTTCTTCTGAACAAGAAAGCTGGGGGTTTTCAGGTTTCGATGAAAGTCGATTCCCTCTCTCTGCTCCCTTCACTCCACTATGAAATCTTTGAGTAAACTTTTGTGAAGAGGAATATCAATTTCATCCTTTGCCGAAGTTTCTATAGGGAGTTGAAAAAGGATTCAGGGTGGGCACCGTGTCAGACGTGAAAATGGATACCTATCAATCTCAGTGAAAGGGGTATCATCCATAACCTAAAATCGGTGGATCTCGCAAGGAGGTTCACCGGTTTTTTTTACCACCTGTACGACATTTCGAAAATATCACAGAGAACAGGCGTGTTAATTAGCTATATTTTGGATAGTAAATAAGGTCGGGTGGGGTGGGACGGTGAAGAGCCTTTGCACCCTTTACAAGAGATCGTAGCCCTCCCACCCTCCCCGTTCCCTCAAGTCATATTTTACGATGGGGGTCATGGGAAGAGCGAAAGGGGTCGTTTCGCTTCTGTCATCCACTTTATGGTTCATTATCAACAGCCCTGGTGAAAACCATACGTTGCTGGAAAATGGTGATTCGGGAGGCGGGATTTGCGCGATACTCACCCGGTAATTTCCGCCCACTCCCAACCATGGCAGATCCATTGCAGAGCGAGATGCCACTCATAAACCGTAAACGGTTCCACCCCTTGAGGAGCTTCTCCATCCTCTTCTTTTGCCTTCTGCAAGGCATGGGTCAGCCGAAACATCAGATCGGCCTGATCCGCGATTTCGGCCAGTGGGCGAAGCTCTGCATTTTCGATAAAGGATTTCGTCGATTCTCCCAACTGGGGTACTGCACTTCCCACTGGGTCCGCATCACTCTGACCAGAGGGCCAGCCCAAGATGTCTATTTTTCCCAATGACCACAACAAGGCGTACAGTGCCTCCATCCGCCAAGTGATCCGGTTGGATTGCATGCTCCTCAACTTCCAAACCCTCTCCCCTTCATCCTCCATAAGTGGAATTTGGAAGATCTCTTTCTCCCTTGGGGTTAATTCCTCCCACAAGCCTTCCTCTCTTACCCATTCCACCACATCCAGCGGCCGGTGATAAAAAATCACGCCCAGAAGAGAATGAAAAACCAAGGCCCGCCTCGCGGCTTCCTGTGGCGACTTGAATTGAAAATTCCCCACGTATTTCAACTCGGGATCAATCGGAATTCCGTGTTCCCACAATGTTCTTTCCGATTGTTGTTTTCTCACTAAATCATGCTCTAGCATCTCCGATCCTCTCCTTGTTCGGCAAGTGGTCTGTCTTTATGTATGCAGACTATTATATCATTTCTGTGGATGATGAGATAAAGGTTTAGATGTCAGAGGGGGAGAGGCTTTGTGCAAAGAAAATAGTTTCAAAAACACAGCAAGCCCAATGGCCATGCAGAATGTGAGATCTAAGAGTCCCATTTTATCTGGTAGGGGTAGCCTCTCTTTATTCAATTGATTGACAAAGGGGGGGAGCGGTGATAAGGTGATTTCTGTATCGAATGTTCTCAATATATTGTGATATATAGGAAGAATTTTTCATCACTTCTGAAGGGGGAACTTCAGATGAAATTAGGTGTGTTTGCCGTTTTATTCGGGGACAAGTCCTTGGAGGAAGCTTT
>CAUGKZ010000339.1 GCA_959600065.1 uncultured Kroppenstedtia sp.
GGTTGCCCCTAAACGCCCTCCCTCCAGATTCTCCGCTGGGTAGGATGGCTACCTTCATCTAGAGCTTCAGCTCCTTTGGATTGTAGTGCCTGTGGCGCATCCTTAACTTCAAATTGTAGTGCCTGTGGCACAAAGGTCGCTTTTGTAGCACACGACTCCCTTCCGCTGCCCATTTTCTGGTTAATCAACAGCCCTGGCAATCACAATGCTTTGAAGTAAATAGACAAGCCAATTCCCTGGGGGGATCCCTCAGGGTTAATTTTTTTAAGGGAAATAATCCTTTTTTCAAATTGCAAAAAATTAATCAAAACCATATGATAGATTTTAAGCGTAATGCTATCGGTTACGGTATCCCCCACTGATGACAGAAAAGGGGCTCCCGCATTTCGATCAAAGGGGCATTTGATATGAAAGATTACTATTCCATCCTGGGAGTCCATCCGGAGTCCACCTCACAGGAGATCAAGCAAGCTTACCGACGGCTGGTCCGAAAATACCATCCCGATGTAAATCCTTCTCCCGACGCGGAGGCCCATTTCCGGGAAGTGCGTGAGGCTTATGAGGCTCTTCTCAAGCAAAGGCTTTCTGTTCCACCGGTGGAGGACTTCAGGGAATCAGAGGGAGAGGTGACAGAAGAGGTTCGGGGATCCCCATCCTCCTACAGGGAACCTGACCCACCCGATGTCGACTCCGATGGGGAAGACACCGAGCCAGAACCCGAACCTCTGAAAAAAGGTTTGATCCAAAGGAGGAGGGGGCTCCTCCTGGGATTGGCGGTGTTGTTGATTCTAGGTTTTCTTGCCTGGACATGGTTTCCTGGAGGCTGGATGGAGAAGGATCGACTGATCTTGCAAAAGGGAAACCGTCAATGGTCGATCGATGTGAATGAATTGGGTTTCGATGGAAAGGATCCGCAAACGATAGACAAGAAGAAGCTGGATGCCTGGCTGAGTCAGGTTGAAAAAGAGGTGGATCAACCTCCGCAAAACGCCCGGGTGCAACGTTGGGGTGAGTCGATCCACCCGGCGAGAGAGGGTTGGGTCATGGACAAATCCGCCATCCGCCAGCAGCTGTCCACGCTTCCACAGGGCTTGAATAAACCTCTGCCTGTTCCGATGAAAACAGCAAAGCCGCAGGTTACTTCAAGGGATCTGAAACAGGTGGACCGGAAATTGATCGGTTCCTATACGACCTACTTCAATGGAGAGAATCAAGCTCGGGTACATAATATCCGTTTGTCAGCTAAGTTGTTAGATCGGATGGTACTCAATCCTGGTGAGATTTTTTCTTTTAATCAAGCGGTGGGAGAACGCTCCCGGGAGCGGGGATTTTTGCCTGTCCAATCCCGGGTCTCTGGTGAGTTTAGCGAAGGAGTGGGCGGCGGAGTATCCCAAATCTCCTCCACTCTGTTTAACAGTGTGGATGCGGCGGGGATGGAAATCATCTATCGTTTTTCATATACAAAGCAAGACACTTATGTCCCTGCCGGTCGGGATGCAACCGTTTCCTGGGATCAACCCGACTTCCGCTTTTTGAATAGTCTCAAAGAACCTATCCTGATCCGGATGGAACTGGATGAAGGCTCTGTCACGGTGTGGATCTTCAGCACCCCGGATGCAAAGGTGGTGAAACGAGCCATTCCCCAAACTCCCCAGAGTTTTCCAGAGGATGTGCCCACCCAACCGGATCGACCCTCAGATCAGCTGGATCCACAACAGGTGAAGAAAGGGACTGGGAAAGTGGATCCGTCAGATCAAGGGAAGTCCACAGTTGGTGGCACCCAGGGATCCAGCGCCGGAGGTGGGGACCAACCTAAGAAAGATAGGGAACCCGTCACGACAGGGGGGGACGCGGAGGCAGGGACGGACCCCGAAGAAGAGGAAGAGGATATCCATGAGGGAGAGCCAGAGGAACCACCCACAGAGAACGACGGGGATACCGAGACTTCCAGGGAAGATCCGGGAGAGGCACCCTCTGCTGCTTCCGGTCCCATCCCTGACGGCTCGAACCCCCCAGATCCTTCGTTAGAGAGCTGGGGCTATGGAAGAGAAGCGAGCGATCCTGGGATTTCAGGCATCCTGCTACAGGCGGGGTGCCCTTTTTTCCTTCTTTTCCAATGCAAAAGAGCATTGCGAAGGGGGAAGAAACAGAGTAATCTTGATATTGGAAGCGCTTTTATAGGCCCATTCCGAACGAGCGCTCAGTTGGATGATCTGATTTCACGGAGGTGTCTACATGAAAGAAACCGTTGTGCTTGGAGGTGCCCGCACCCCCTTTGGTCGCTTCGGCGGTGCCTTGAAGGAGGTGTCTGCAGTGGATTTGGGGGGGATCGCCATCCGGGGGGCTCTGGATCGCTCAGGAGTTCCAGATGAAGCGGTGGAGGAAGTGATCATGGGAATGGTATTGCAGGGAGGGCAAGGTCAGGTCCCTTCCCGCCAAGCGGCAAGAAAAGCGGAACTCTCCTGGGAAGTAGAGACGGAAACCATCAATAAGGTTTGCGCCTCAGGAATGCGGAGTGCCACCTTGGCTGACCAGATCATCCGTTCGGGAGATGCTGATTTGATCGTGGCTGGTGGAATGGAAAGCATGTCCAACGCCCCCTACTTGCTTCCCGGCAACCGCTGGGGGCAACGAATGGGAGACGGAAATGTAGTGGATCTCATGGTTCATGACGGCCTCTGGTGCGCCTTTGATGGTGTGCACATGATCGTGCACGGGAGCCATGTGGCCGCCGAATACGAGGTCTCCCGGGAACAGCAGGACCGATGGGCGCTGCGCAGCCATCAACGGGCGATCGCGGCCATCGACTCCGGCAAGCTGGCGGAAGAGATCGTACCGGTGCAGGTGAGGGGGCGCAAAGGGGAGTCCTGTGTGGATACAGATGAAGCTCCCCGCCGGGACACGACTCTGGAGAAACTGGCAGGTCTGAAACCCGTTTTCCTCAAAGACGGAACAGTTACTGCGGGGAATGCTCCCGGAGTGAACGATGGAGCCTGTGCCTTGGTGATTGCCTCCAGCGACAAGGCGGAGGAGCTGAGGATCCGGCCAGCCGCTCGCATCCTCGGGC
>CAUGKZ010000340.1 GCA_959600065.1 uncultured Kroppenstedtia sp.
TTAAAGACGGGAATTTTTCATGGGACTTATCTAGTCTTATAGCTTCAGATGTAAAAGTAATGGCGATCCAATCGCTTTGGGGTGACAAAGATCATAGAATTTAATCGTCGTCTCTACTTAGCAGCAAAATGTACTGAGGTTAACATCGGCGCGGAGACGAGATTATACGAATGTGGAAAAATTGTGCGCATCCCGACCATCGAATTGGGTTGGCTGACCCGATCGAGAGGGCTCAATGTAAGGATGGATCACCGCTCCCGAGGAAGTCTTTGCATCCCACGATTTCAGCTATCCAGACATGGATTTCCTCCCCAAGGAGATTCGGGAGCGAACGTGGCAGGATGTTGTAGAAGGTTGATGAATGGGTAAGGGGTGTCATAAATACATTCATCAGCCTGGGATTTTCCCCAAACTTTTTCTATTTCCCTCCGTATTTCCTTCGATAATGAGACAGAGCGGTTAGCGGCCAGACATAGCGATAACTGTGATAATGGATGTAAAACTGCCCTGAAAGCCCGCCACCGGTGGGATACTCTGCTTCCTCACCGGGATGCTCACACAACTGCAGGAGGCGGCGAATTCCGGCTTCAAGCGCCGGAGTCGGAGCCTCGTGAAGCTGGATCAAAGCGTCCACAGCCCACGCAGTTTGGACAGGTGTACTCATCTGCAGAGGAATATATTTCTGTTCCACATCGCTGGCACAGGACTCTCCCCAGCCCCCATCCTCCTGCTGCACAGATAACAACCACTGGATCCCCTTGTCGATGGTGGGATGCCCCTGGCGAAACCCTACGGAAGAAAGGCCCGTCAAGGCGGCCCACGTTCCATAAATATAAGTGATCCCCCAACGGCCGAACCAGGACCCATTGGGCTCCTGCTCTTTCATCAGAAAGGAGGCGGCACGATCAACAACAGGATGCCCCCGTTTCCAGCCGAGGTGGTTGCCGATCCACTCCAGTGTGCGGCCGGTCAGATCTGCTGTGGAGGGGTCCGTCCAAACCGTCTGAGCATCGGACTTGGGCAACAATATTTTCGGCCACTTTTTGTCCGTGTTTTTTTCAAAGGCGGACCACCCTCCGTCCCGGTTTTGCATGGACAACTCCCAGCGGGCACCTCGAGCCCAAGTCGGATATACCTGAGCGTTCTTTCGGGCCCAGGGACCAAGAGCCCGTAGGTTGTAAGAGGTGTCATCCACATCGGGATTGATCGTATTGATATCGGAGAACCCCCAGCCCCCGGGAGCCACCCCGTGATTTCGCAAGGCCCAATCCCCGGGACGAGTCTGCTGACGGCTGAGAAGATAACTTCCCGCCTTTTGGATCACCGGGTCCTCGGCAGTCATCCCCGCTTCCTGGAGGGCATAGCTGATCAGTGCTGTGTCCCAGACAGTGGAAGAGGTCTCCTGAAGGTGGAGCCCTCCCTTCACCGGTAAATAAAAACGTTCCAAACCGTTGAGGGCCCGCTGGAGGATCGGGTGGTTCCGTTGGTAACCCATCGCCATCAAAGCAAAGAACATTAAAAAGGTCGTGCTGAAATAACTGTACAAAGTACCGTCGCGTTCGATGCGATCCAGAATGAAGCGGAGGCCGCGTTCTTCGACCAATCGATCCCGTCTGCCCCCGCTGACGCTCAGGTTAAGGTGGGGCAATAATTCCTCAATCTTCTGCTCCAATGCGGAGGTCTCCCCATGTTCACGGGTCCCCCCTGCGCCGATCCACTGTGTCAAGTCCTGGGGACCTCTAGGCAACCGAACAGAGAATTTCCGATGAGACGCCAGTAAAATCGGAGCGATATGGGCCCGGGTAAACCCGACAAAATCGAAAAAATTGATGGGAAACCAGCGGGGGAGAAGAAGAATTTTAATCGGAATCTGGGCGTTCTCTGGCCATTTGTGCAGACCGGTCAAAATCATGGCCACTTTGGTCAGAGATCCCACCCCGTCGATTCCCCCCTGTTCCCGGACAAAAGCCTGGCTGTTTTGGATGAGGGGATCGGAAGCCTCCTTAAATCCAGCGGCCACCAGCGCAACAGACGCTTCCATGGTGGCAGAGGCACTCCCCTCTTTTTCATCGGGATAAGCTCTCCAGATTCCATGATCTGAAAGAGACAGGAGTCGCTGAGCCATCCCCTCTCGGTATTCGGGTCTTCCCGTTCCAAATATTTCGTATAGCAAGAGCATATATGCATCTGTCATGGCTCCGCTCTCAAAACAGAAGATCCACCGTCCGTCTGACTGTTGCTGTTGGACCAACTCTTCGACCAGCTGATTCATCCCCTTGGCTACCGCTTCCAGATGTTCCGGTGAACGCTGCAACTCTCTCCCCCCCTTTACCTCTCTTTACAACCATATGGAGGACTCCAACAGGGTATTCTCCACCTTGAAAAACCTGGACACCAGGGTACTCTCTGAGATAAGATGCAAAAGAGATGAATCGGGAAGGTGTGGTCCGTCTTTGCTGGAAATAACAAAACTGACAGGTGGGTACTCCGCCCGTCAACCGGTCATTCACGATCTTTCCTTTTCCGTTTCCCCAGGTGAGATGGTGGGGTTGATCGGTTTAAACGGAGCGGGGAAAAGCACCACCATCAAACAAATCATCGGATTTCTCCGTCCCAAAGCAGGAGAGATTCGCTTTAACGGTCACCGGATGGATGAAGATCCTGCCGCCTTTAAAAAGAAGCTTGCCTACATCCCGGAAACTCCATATCTATACCCTGAGCTGACCCTGCGTGAGCATCTAGAACTGACAGCAATGGCCTATGAGATTTCCCCGAAGGAATACGAGGAACGAACATCGCGGCTATTGGATATTTTTCAGATGAAAAATAAACTGGACTGGTACCCCGGTACTTTTTCCAAGGGAATGCGGCAAAAGGTGATGGTGATGGCGGCTTTTCTGGTAGAGCCCTCTTTGCTGATCGTAGATGAGCCTTTCATCGGTCTCGATCCGATGGCCATCCACAACCTGCTGGAATGGATGACGGAATTGAAAAAAGGAGGAACCGGTATCCTGCTGTCCACTCATGTACTGGCGACAGCAGAACAAAACTGTGATCGGT
>CAUGKZ010000341.1 GCA_959600065.1 uncultured Kroppenstedtia sp.
GTATTGGAAGCGGAAAGCGGTGATCACTTCATCGTAGATCACGAGGGCGCCGACGTGGTGGGCTTGTTCCCGGACGGATTCAAGGAAACCCGGAGCCGGCTCCACGATGCCAAAGTTGCCTACCAGGGGCTCCACCAGGACCGCGGCCACCTGATCCCCCCACTGGGAGAGTGCCTCTTTTAGCCCGTCGGGATCGTTAAAGGGAACCGTGATCACTTCCTTGGCGATGCTCTGCGGAACGCCAGCGCTGTCCGGTGTTCCCAATGTGGACGGGCCGGATCCGGCTGCCACCAGCACCAGATCAGAATGTCCGTGGTAACAGCCGGCAAATTTGATGATTTTATCCCTGCCGGTGATCGCTCGGGCCAGACGGATGGTGCTCATCACTGCTTCCGTCCCGCTGTTTACGAAACGAATCTGCTCACAGGAAGGAATGGCTTTTCGCAACATCTGAGCCAACTGGATTTCTTTTTCCGTCGGGGTACCATAGAGAACTCCTGTCTCGGCAGTTCTTTGGATGGCTTCGGTCACCTGGGGATGGGCGTGTCCCAGGATGATGGGACCGAAGGCGGCCAGATAATCGATGTAGCGGTGACCGTCTTCATCCCAGAAATAAGGCCCTTGTGCTTTTTTCATAAACACCGGATGATCCATCCCGACTGCATCGAAGGACCGCGACGGACTGTTTACACCCCCGACAATCACGTCCAGGGCCTGTTTATGTAAGTTTTTAGATTGTAGATAGGACAATTGGATGCCTCCCTTATCGATTCCCGTTCCATTTCCATTGTACAAGTCCTGGGAAGTAAGGGGCAAGAGGGCTGGATCTGAGGGGAGTGAGAAGATTTCACTGCGTCGATTCCACTGGAAACAAAAGACGTGATATGTCATCCTGTTAGAAGAATCGATAAAGGAAGAGGGGGAGAGCCATGATCCATATCGTCAACGGTGATGAGTTTGGGGAACGCCTCCGCGAATGCCCGGGGTTGCACGGAGAAGTCTTCGTTTGGCGGGAGTTGTATGACCTGGGCCCCTTCTCTCCGGATTGGAATGAACAGGAGATGGCGGCCCGGCGAGCACTGTTTTTGGAAGAGATTTTGGGAATGCCGGTGGATCAGATGGAAATGTTATTGCGCTATCAAGAGCAACGTCTAAACCGGCTACCTCTTGATTCCCAGGTGGTTCTCTGGTGTGCTCCCCATCGGCATGACCAGATGTTGATGACCTATCTTCTGTCTCGGCTCTCAGGGCGGGGTTTATCGCGTGCAGAGTGGGTAGAATTGCCGGGAGTTCAACCACTCTTCGATTTAAGCGATCTGGATTTGGTTCAACGCTTTGAAAACCGTCGGCCATTGGAGCCAGATCATCTGGAGCAGGCTACATTGGCTTGGCAGTCCTATATCTCCCCCGACCCTCGTGATATCGAAAGATGGCTACAGACGACTCCCTCTTCTCTCCCCGACCTTCGGAGCGTATTTAAGTGTCATCTCGAATATTTTCCTTCCCTATCAAATGGTTTGAATGTAGTGGAGGAGCTGATTTTGCAACAGATCAGTGAACAGCCCTTGGAATTTCGGGATCTGTTTCGGGAGATATGCTCTCTCCGGCCGGCGGATGGCCTTAGTGAGCTCCATTTGGCCGTCCTATTGAATGAACTGGGTGATCTCTCTTCCCCGTTGATTGAAGGGGAGACAGTGATCGTCTTGACACCCTTGGGAGAAAAGGTATTGAAGGGGGAGGAAAATCGTTTGCAGGTCTGTGGAATCGATCGATGGCTGGGTGGAGTCCACTTGCAAGGAGATTCCTGCTGGTGCAGAACGGCCGGGGGAGAGTTGGTCAGGAGGGAGTAATCCCTCCTCTCTCCTCCCTCGTTGTTTCCCCCTTCTGAGGGAAGAGTGGCGATTGTGTCGGAGACCGTCGAAATCGAAAGAGGTTCGTCGGAATCGGCTGTACGATTGAGGGCTGCTATGTTATTCTGAAAATGGCGCTTTGTAGCTTTTAGTCTATAAATATTTTTGTGCAGTTCGGAAATAGATGAGTGGGGGAGAGGAAGTTGGCTTTTTTTTCTATCGGGGATCACTACCGCGGTACATATCAAATTGAATATGTGGAACCGTTTTTTGAAGGTGAGTTGGCCGTTGCCTCTTCGGAAGGGGAACGTTTTTTTCTTCAGCTGACCCGTCTTCAGAAACCGGCCCCGCCCCGGGCCATTCAGCAGTACCTTTCCCTGAAGGATCATCCGCTGATTGTACCCTATCTCCAGGTGTATTCAGAGGAACGTTCCCTGGTGATGATCCGTCCTTATGTTCCCTTTACGGAACGCTTGCATGAACGGATCGCCCGTGGAGGGCTGGATGAAGATCAGATCCTGGATTGGGTGAGTCGCCTGTTCCCAGTGGAAGAGGTTTTAAAAGAGAAACCCCTACGGATGTATACCGTACTGCATCCCGCCAATATCGGTTTGACAGAATCGGGCCAGGTTCAAGTACTCTACTGTGGAGTCGAGGGGAGAACCCTTCCCGACCCCAGGGTGGATTGGGGCAACCTTCTCTATATGCTGTTTTCAGGCAATATGCTGGATCAACCGATTAAAAAGCTCCCGCCGGATCACGGGTTTTCAAAGCCATTGGAAAAGCTGATCCAAAGATCTTTTCATAGACAGGCGGGTTCTGTGGCATCCAATTTAGAGACCTATCTGAAAAAACGGGATGCCAAGGGGTTCTTCGACTTTTTAAAAACGAAGACCAGTCCGAAGGAAGATTCCTCCGAAGAGACTTCGTCTTCGGTTGAATCCCCGTCGGATTCGGCAGTTTCCGAAGACCCTTTCCCTCCAGAGGGACCTTCATCCGATATCCTACGCCGCAGGTTGGAAGAAACCCGCCGTGCAAAGGAAGAGGCGGAGCGCCGGGCGCAAGAGGAAGCGGCCCGCCAGGAACAGGAGCGCTTAGAACAAGAGCGCCGAGAGCGGGAAGAGGCGGAGCGCCGGGCGCAAGAAGAAGCGGCTCGCCAGGAGCAGGAGCGTTTGGAACGAGAGCGCCGAGAGCGGGAAGAGGCGGAAC
>CAUGKZ010000342.1 GCA_959600065.1 uncultured Kroppenstedtia sp.
CGAAAAAAGATTATCCGCGGATTGAAGTGGGGAAAATGGTCCTCAATCGCAATCCGGAAAACCACTTTGCCGAAGTGGAACAATCCGCTTTTACACCAGGCAATCTCGTTCCCGGAATCGAAGTCTCCCCGGACAAGATGCTGCAAGGTCGGATCTTCAGCTATGGAGATACCCATCGTTACCGTCTAGGTGTAAATCATCAACAGATTCCTGTCAACCGCCCGAAAGCCGGTATTCATAACATGCAACGTGACGGCTATATGACGGTGAACGGAAACGATGGCGGTAAACCCAATTATGAACCCAACAGCTTAAATGGTCCTATCGAGGATCGCAATCAGAATATGACTCCCTTTGAGTTAAATGGCGAGGCGGACAGTGTCGCTTATAACAGCGACGATCATTACACCCAAGCCGGGGATCTCTATCGTTTGATGAGCAAAGACGAGCGGGAACGCTTGGTGAAAAATTTCGCAGATCATATGAGACCAGTTCAAAGAGATGAGATCAAACTTCGCCAAATCGGCCATTTCTACAAGGCAGATCCGGAATGGGGAGAGAGAGTCGCTGAACAGCTGGGCTTGTCGGTTCCAGCGGGAGTGAAATGAATTCATGTCAGAGGATAAAAGCCGGTTGGATCCGAGAAGGATCAACCGGCTTTTTTCATGCCTTTATTCAAGGGAGTGTAGACTAGCCGTGTTGCGGGCGGGGTGATCGTGGTCACCCACGCGACCCTATCCTCCCCCAAGGAAATGGAGAGGGTCGGATTCGGAGCAGACCATGGGGAATGCGCAGGATGTGTGATGCTCTCACTCTGCGCACTTTTGCTACACTGGTAGTGTAATGATAGCTAAACACATCATTCTGACAATGTTAATTTAGAGGGAGAGGGGCAGGGATCGGGTGGCTTTAAGCGAATATAAAATTGAAAAATCATTTTGGAGAGGGTGAACATCGTGGAATGGATCATTGTGGGAATCGTTATCCTTTTAATTTTGATCGTCAACTTACCGGGGATCTTCCGGGGAAAGAGTTCAAGAAGTCAAAGCAGCGGTTTTACCGATTCAGGGTCGGGCCCTAGTTTTTGGTCAGGTGATAGCCAATCTGGCAGCGACGGTTGCAGTGACGGAGGTGGTGGAGGTGGTGACGGAGGCGGGTGCGATTAAGAGATGAGATCAGATAGGTGATATTTTTCGGATCCCCTGAGAAAGGAGGGAGTTTCCTGCTTTTTTCATAAACCCCATGATGAAATGGTGCTCTGTTGAATTGGGAGTGGGCTTCCGGTCTTCCTTTCTACCAATCTTTACAGGATCTTTGATTTTTAATATAGTTGGCATAACTGATAGATTCCCAGACCGGGAATACACGGAGGAACAGAGCTTTGGATTATCATGGGTCATCTTTTCGATCCCGTAAGGAAAGGCAGAGGCAAGAGCGGCGAAAAAAACAGCTGCCCATTGGGCTTGTGCTGATCTTCACCCTCATCACCGGGATCTCATTATGGTTGTCCGGTATGTACCAAGGGGCAGATTCGTCTCATGCAGAGGGGAAAAAGGAGGAGAAAGAACCGATCGAATCAGGTCAAAAGGCGGCAACCGAGAAAAAGTCTCCTCCCAAAGAAACGGAGAAAATCAAGGTGGATACCCACCCCACCAGTCCCACCGTCTTAGTCAACCAGACTCACCCTTTACCCGATGGCTACACTCCACCGGATTTGGTGGTTCCTGATGTTCCCTTTCCCTTTCATGAAGATCTGCCTAAAAAACAGTTACGCCGGGAAGCGGGGAAAGCATTGGAACAACTCTTTGCCGAAGCAGAGAAGCAGGGATTGAAGTTATATGCCCAATCGGGGTACCGATCCTACGAGCGACAGAAAGAGCTGTTTGCTTTTAAAGGAAACCGGAAGGGAGGCGCAGCCAAACAGGTGAGTGCCCGTCCCGGTACCAGTGAACATCAGACCGGGTTGGCTATGGATATCACATGCAGTGATGTGGACTTTAAGTTAGAAGAATCCTTTGCGCAAACCAAGGAAGGGCGCTGGGTGGCAAAACACGCCCATCAATACGGTTTTATTATCCGGTATCCCAAGGGAAAGGAAGAGATCACTGGATTTACCTATGAACCTTGGCACTTGCGCTATGTGGGGAAGAAGCTGGCCACTGAACTGCAGAGCAAGGATTGGACCTTGGAAGAGTACTACGGGAGATCCGCTACGGAAGTGGATCCTGAGAAAAAGGGATCAGATGGATAAAAGAGCCGATCATCGGCTCTTTTTTAGGTTGGGGTTTATGCGAATCATGATATAATTAAGAAGGGTACTACAATGATGTGAATTTAAACCAATCGCATATTTGTTAGGTACAGGTGTCGATCGGTCAGGATCCGATCGGCTGAAAAGGGAAGACCGGTGCAAATCCGGCGCGGTCCCGCCACTGTGAATGGGAGCCTCCTGCCATATGCCACTGTCGAAAGACGGGAAGGCGCGGGAGGTGATGAACATGAGCCAGGAGACCTGCCTGTTCCGACGACACAGGATTCCTACGCGGATAGGAGGTGTTGACTGGAGCCGACATATGCCTCTGTACAGGCATGCTAGTGGCGGGATTCCACATCAACGACACTCCGCAGGGAACGGGGTGTTTTTTTGTGCCTGATTATCAAAGGAAGGATGAAAGAGATGTACCTCTTCCAAAAGTGGTTATCTACTGTCTTCGCCTTGATTCTCTTCCTGACGGCTTTTCCTGTTGCGGTTCTTGGGGAGACTCTTCCTGTAGTCCCAGGGGAAACTGGGGAACAAGCGGCAGACATGGTTCAGCTGTCGGTTACCGGAGACGACCATCGGGAAATGTACCCTGTGACGCCAGTGGAGATCGAAGCGGATGAGACGGCTTTCAGCGTCTTATTGAAAACCCTGGGTCCGGAACAGGTGACCTACACGGGTTCCGGAAGTAGCCTCTATGTTCGTGCCATCGGCGATCTGGCCGAATTTGATCGCGGGCCGCTCAGTGGCTGGATGTTTCGGGTGAACGGAGAGTTCCCTGCTCACAGTGCTGGCA
>CAUGKZ010000343.1 GCA_959600065.1 uncultured Kroppenstedtia sp.
AGCTTGATTATATCGCTTCCGCACTCTAGAGCGGCCACCATTTCCTTAACAGTCATACAGCCTGGCAAATAAGGAATACTATAACGGTTACAAACGGCTGCGATCTCCGAATGAAAGCTGGGACTAACGATAAAGTTCGCTCCATTCAAAATGGCATGTCTTGCTGTTTCAACATCTAACACCGTTCCTGCTCCTATCCATGCATCGGTATTACGCAGCTCCTTAAATGTGTCTTCAATAAAAGGTGTTGTATACGTTAACTCAATCGCTCGGATGCCTCCTGCAATCGCAGCCTGAGATAAAAGGGCCGCCTCCTCTGCACTATTGCCACGGATGACCGCCACTACCTTCGCATCCGTTAGCGCTTTCAAAACCTTGAATTTTTGCATAACCTTCCTCCTATCGTTCAATCATTTGTTCATCCCCAATAAATTGCTTAAGCTCCTTAAAAGACGGCAATCCTTCATTGTCTCCTTTAATAGTAGCTACGAGTGCGCCTGCCCCATTTGCAAGACGAAGACGTTCATCAATCGTTTCTTGATTTAAGTAGCCATAAATGTACGCCGCATCAAAAGCATCACCGGCACCAACCGTATCAACTGCTTTTATTTTGTATGCTTCATGCTCAGTCCAATGTCCGTTCGCATACACAGTTGCTCCCTGCTCGCCTTTCTTAATCACCATCTCTTCCATTTGATAGCGTGCTTGAACCTCCTCAACAGACTCACTTCCAAATAGCCATTCAAACTCTTCAGCACCTGCTAAAAAAATCGTGACAGAAGGGTAGATGGTTTCATAAACTGCTCTTGCCTCTTCAATGGTCCATAGCTTCAATCGCAAATTCGGATCAAATGAAATGGGGATATGTCGTTTTTTTGCAAAGTCTATTAACTTTCGTACCACTTCAATATGATGTTTGCATACTGATAAGTACACTCCACTGATGTGTAATAGATCAACGTTTTCGAGAACCGATTCACTGATTTTGTCCACTGTTAACTCTAGCAAGGGAGAAGGCTGACGGTAATAAAACGATTTACCTGCGCCATTTTCTTGGATTTCTTTAAAGTAAACGGATGTTGCATATCGCTCTGATCGATTTACATCCGATACATCTATTCCTTCACCTCGAGCAAAGTTGTAAATGACTTTCCCAAATTCATCATCACCTAAGCAGCTAATCCATTTCGCCTCAAGGCCTAAACGTGCTGCGCCAATTGCAAAGTTTAGCTCTGCACCACCGACTGCCCGCTCAAAAGAATGAACAAATCGGAGTGGGCCCGTTTTTGTTGGATTAAAGACGACCATCGCCTCTCCAATCGTTGCAATTCTTCTTTTCTTCAATACAAACGCTCCTTGCCCCTTAGGTCAAAACAAATATATCGGTTTACTAAATCGGTATAGTTATCGTAACATGCAGATACTAAACATTGCAACGAGTTTTTTTAGATCCTTTCCGGTCATAATTCCTTCAATTATAAATCCTGTCTCAGGCGTGTTGATTAGCCATATTTTAGGCAGGAAATCAGGTCGGGAGGGTGGGAAGGCGAAAAGGTCGTTTCGTTCCCATCATCCACTTGAGGGTTCATCAACAGCCCTGGCATTTTCCGAATATCCCCATAACAAATCCCCTCCAAGTGGAGGGGATCATATCCGTTTCGAGAGCTCTTCCTTGAGATCACTTTAGATTTTCTGGGTTGAGAGGCTCCAGGTCGGGAACGACGAAGAGGCCGTCTTTGCGGATCAGTTCGCCGTCGAAATAGATCTCCCCACCGCCATAGTCGGAGCGCTGGATGTTGACCATATCCCAGTGGATGGCGGATGTATTGCCATTGTTGCACTCCTCATAAGCCTTGCCGGGAGTGAAATGGAAACTGCCGTTGATTTTTTCATCGAAGAGTGTGTCCAGCATGGGATGATGGATGTTGGGATTGAGTCCCAGGCTGAATTCCCCTATGTAACGGGCCCCTTCATCGGTATCCAGGATTTTGTTCAACTTCTCGGTTTCATTGGAGGTCGCCTTCACAATTTTTCCGTCCCTGAACTCCAGGCGGACATGATCAAACTTGGTTCCTTGATAGACCGTAGCCGTATTGTAGGTGAGAACTCCGTTGATGGAATTCCGGACCGGAGCGGTGAAAACTTCCCCGTCAGGGATGTTGTGTTCCCCGGCGCAGGGAATCGCCGGTAGTCCCTTGATGGAAAAAGTGAGATCGGTATCCGGACCTTTGATATGAACCCGGTCCGTCTTTTCCATCCGTTCCACCAGAGGTTTCATCCCTTTTCCCATGCGCCCATAGTCCACATTGCAGACATTGAAGAAAAAGTCCTCAAAACCCTCGGTGCTGGTCCCTGCCAGCTGGGCCATGGAGGGATTGGGATAGCGCATGACCACCCACCGAGTGTTATTGACACGCTCATCATGAACCCGACGGTTGTACCGCTCGGTATAGATCTTCATCTGATCCGAAGGAACATCCGCCAGTTCATTGATATTCTCCCGCCCCCGGATGGCTACATAACAATCCATCGCCTTCATCCGTTCATAATCAAGCCGGGCCAGCAACTCCATATGCTCCTCGGTGGTTTCCAAGAGCTGTGCCCGCAACAATGCATCCCGGTTCACTTGATAGAAAGGAAAGCCTCCCGCGCGATAAACTTCTGTGATCAAAGCCCGAGCGAGTTCTTCCTTCTCCCCGAACAGATCGATCAGAACATTCTCTCCCGGTTGCACCTTCATCGAGTGAGTGACCAACAACCGGGCCAACTCATTGACACGCGGATCTCGCATAGTTAAAACCCCTTTAAAATTGTGTGTTTTGTCAGGCGTGTTGATTAGCCATATTTTAGGCAGGAAATCAGGTGGGGATGGTGGGACGGTGGAGAGCCTTTGCACCCATAGGGCACAAGTCTCGCCAGGGTCGCTTTCCGCTCCCGGGTCTCGCTATGCGTTCTTTGCAAGAGATCGTAGCCGTCCCACCATCCCCGTCCCCTCAAGCGATATTTTACGATGGGGGTAATAGGAAGAGCGAAAGGTCAATTTCGTTTCCA
>CAUGKZ010000344.1 GCA_959600065.1 uncultured Kroppenstedtia sp.
GAATCCAGATCGATTCCACCCGTCGGTTCAAAGATGCGGATTTGATGGCGGACCGCGGCTTTAACCATTTCCGCCATTTCATCTAACCTCTTTTTTTCTTCAATGGGGTAGAATTTGACCGACTCAACTCCGATCTCTGCCAGCATGGCTGCAGCTAGATCGCAGGAAACCGGCTCCCGATACATCTGGCTGACAGGTCCTGTGCAGATAAACATCTCAGATGGAGAGCGATGGCATCTCGTGCATCGGCGGCATATTCCGTCGTGCCAGCCGCTGTCTTCTCCCCGACCCGTGCTTCCCATTCGTAGCCCGCTTCGGTGACTCGATACGAAGCGAATTTCTCACTGATGACCGAGTTCTTAAGGACGAATCCTCGATCGTTCAGTGAAAAGTCAGCTTTTAACTCCTCCTTCTTATTTTAATCATGTATTCGTGATTCAAATTACAATAAACATCACGTATTCGTGATTATCTTTGAATCAGACATGTCCTGTCCGTCTCATATAGGTTTTCTTAGTCTTGATTGATCTCAAAATTTTCTTGACTAAAATTCAGAATTGCATATAATGGTTATAGTATTAAAATTTCCAAAAAAGGGGATAGTTGAGTGATCGGGAGAATTTCGGTTTTTTGTTTTTATTTGCCTTGGTGTTGACGCCTTTGTCAGTTCCTGTTTCTGCTTCAGATCAGACTCTTTCGGAAACTGATGTCCAGGATGCAAAAGCGGATTCTATAGGAACGAAGGCTAATTGCTCTACTAATAGTAGAGGATGGCTAAACGATCCATTATGCGCTAAAAATCGTTCAACTGTTTATAAAAATAAAAACGTAGAACTGCGTATTGGGTACTGGAAGGGGAAACAGTATGGTTGGGCGAGATTGATTAAAGGAAACACGGTTGATTTTCAAGTAGATTTAAATGGTGATCGACGCGTTGATATCGGGTCTATGGTGATAAACGCTAAACCAGGAAATTACACTAAGGCTTATCCTGCTTCAAGCAGTTCGAAAGTGGCCTTTAGAGCTTGTGGAGGTAAACCTGTAACTTGTACTCCTTGGTGGTAGATGCACTGGGATGTCCCGAGCCGTCTACTATTTATAGGGGTCTCGCAAGCGTCGGAAGCGTTCAGGATTGCAAAAGCATACATGGAAAGAAGAGGACAGCTAAGGCTGTCCTCTTCTTTTGTTTACCACGAAAACTCGAATTCACAATATCGGGCTTCACCTACATTCCCCGGGAAGTAGCGGGCAGATACAGGCCCTCCTTTCAACGAAAACTTGGTTCTAGGCTATTTTTGGATGGGGAAAAACAATCCCATGATCATGGCACCCAAAATGGCTCCGCCGGTGATCGGCTTCTTATAAGCGTAAAAGAGGGCCGCCCCCGCCGTGGCCCCGATCCCTACGGGGATGGATGCCATCGCTGCAGCGATGACGATCAAGGGGCCCAGATAGCGGCCCGCCGAATTGCCAGCCCCCATCATCACATCGGAACCGAAGGTGGAATTGGCAGAGTGGATGGTGTATTTGCGAATCAGGAGAATGATCAGGCCGATGGCTGCACCGATGGCTGCTCCTGTCAACAGAGCGAGGGGGAAGGAGGTGAGTGGAGCCGTTAACCCGGCGGCCAACATTAACGCAGGAATCCCAATTCCGACACCGGTTTGCAAGGCACCCCCAATGTCCAAAATTCCCACCAATGGGCCCTCCAGGATGCGAGCGAATAAGAAACTAGCGCCAAAGGCTGCGGCGGCACCATAACTTCCCCCTTTGATTCCGGCTTCCAACAAGGCCACAATCGCGATTTCGTTAAACGCACCGACATGGTAAACATAATACATATGGGTTCCTGCAAAGATTCCGGCAGCGAGGCAAGCAACAAACAGAATAAAAGCGCTCTCCGAATACCAAAAACCTTTCGTCTGCATTTCCATGTCACTTCACCTCCGAACCCACGAACTTGTGGAGATCGATCAGCCATTGGGGTATATCCACTTGAATGCTGTGTAACAGTTCCACATCGAAACCGCGGAAGAAGCCGCTGAGGAGAAACAGCAAGATCACGGCTGTGACGAGGGTTTTCGTAATGCGGTTCCAACCGCTGTCGTCGACGCCTTTTCCGATCAAAATCCCGAGTACGATGCCTGGGACTGCGTTTCCCATGACCAAGTGGGCCAATCCGCCCAGAACCGTCCCCCATACCCCGGTACGTTTCCCCGCATCCATGGCTGCGATCCAAAATACAATCGGCATGATGGGGTTGATTAACCATTCGGCAGCGGGAACGAGCACTTCTGTGGCAACTTTCCGCATCGAGTCAGGGATGGAAGCGGCAGTGGAGTTCATGATGGCTACCACGATCATTCCAACGATCGCGCCTGCAAGGGCCATTTTTTTGGGATTGTGCAAGGTTTGCTCCACTTTTTTATTTCTCCATAGCAATGTAGCGGCTGCCCAGTTGGGAATAATCCGGTGCCCTACGTCTTGGGTGAGGGCCCCTGCGCCGACCACAGAGGCCCATGAGTTAAACAAAAATCCTAACCCGAAGGAAAAGTGTGAAATCGAGTCTCCTTCACAGGCATTCAATTCTCCTAAGGTACGGAATGAACCCATTCCTTGTACAGTCGGTGCGTGGAACATTCTGGCCGCCCCGGCACCGACGCCAAATCCGACCAAGGCCCCGATAATGATGGATTCCAAAATAATGATCAGGGGTTCCATACAAAGCCTCCTATAGTATGACTTCACTCCATGCGCAAGAGATGTTGAGTTCGGGTCAAATGCCGTTCTTCCCTGTCAAAGTCAATTTTTGCAGGGTCGATCCATTGCAATCGGAGGGTGATTTTCGCTGTAATCTCATAACGGGTTCGTTGTCTGGGAAAGAAAATCCCCAGAAAACGCTCGGTGTAGAGGGTCTCCTTGGCTTGAACCACTTCCACATTTTGCGGTTCGATCCGCAGAGGGATCCCAGGGATCTCTTGGGCGATTTTATTTTTGATCTGTGAAAAGATTTGATTGAAAGCCATTTCCTTCGTTTCCGCGACTCCGCTT
>CAUGKZ010000345.1 GCA_959600065.1 uncultured Kroppenstedtia sp.
CTAGGAAATCGTCTCCATTTTGGAAGCTGCCGCCTCGGCATAAGCCGCTTCAATCAGATCTTGGTATTTCTCCTCCACCACATTCACCTTCACTTTTAGAGTCGGTGTCAACTCGCCACCCTCGATGGACCATTCCTTGCCGCAGACTATGGTTTTCTTAGGAATTTCATATGCGGCGAATCCCTTGGTATACTTATCCACTTCCTTTTGCAGAAGACCTTTCACCTCTGGGTGTTCTGCCAGATTTTCTGGATCTTGTTCCGGAAGACTGCGTTTTCCAGCCCAAGGAAGCAAATTTTCATAGTTAGGAACGACAAGGGCGATCACATACTTGCGCCCATTTCCAATCACAACTGCCTGAGAGATATACCGACTGTTGGTGATATGGTTTTCTACCGGCTGGGGTGCTACATTTTTTCCCGTGGACAACACGATCAGATTCTTTTTCCGATCGACAACCCGCAAGAAACCATCGGGCGTCCATTCTCCCAAATCACCGGTATGCAACCACCCATCTTGGATCGCTTTCCGGGTAGCTTCCTCGTTTTTGTAATATCCCTGCATAATACTTGGCCCCCGTGCCAGGATTTCTCCATCCAGACCCATCTTCACTTCCAGATTGGGAAGGGGCTTGCCTACCGTACCGATTCTGGAACGCATCATCGGGTTGGCAGAGATGACAGGGGAAGCTTCCGTCAAGCCATAGCCTTCCAAAACCGGGATGTCGATCGACCAGAAAAAGCGGGCGATCTTCGGGTTGAGGGGGGCTGCTCCTGAAACCAAGCCTCGCAATCGTCCGCCGACCCGATCTTTGATCTGCCGGAAGACCAGTCGATCTGCTAGGGTGAATTTTCGTCTGAGATCGGAAGGCATAGATTCTCCCTTCAATAGCAAATCCATCCGTGCCTCAACAAGAACGTCATAGCGTCTGCGCCCCACATCCACCGCCCAGTTGAAAATTTTCTGTTTGAGGGAAGATGCCGATGCCATCTGTTCCTGTACTTTGGCATAAATTTTTTCCAGGAGCCTGGGTACCGTGGTCATCACCGTGGGACGCACTTCGAGGAGATTCTCTTCAATGGTATCGATACTTTCCGCGTATGCGATCGTCGCTCCCGCCCGCATGGGAACGAACTGTCCCGCCATTCGCTCAAACACATGAGAGAGAGGCAAATAGGAAAGACACACATCTTCGGGGACCAACTCCACAATCCAGAATTGAACCCCCTCTATATTGGCCAACAAATTGCGATGAGTCAGCATCGCCCCTTTGGGAGGACCGGTGGTGCCCGAGGTGTGAATAATGGTGAAGAGCTGATCCCCTCCAATCCTCCTCCACCCATCCTCCCAGTCGCTCCGGGGATGTTTCCGCCCTACTTCTCGAACCGAATCAAAGGAGAGCAGCCCTTCCCCTTCTGACAAATCAGGGGTGGGTTTCATCACAATGAGGTGAGATACCTCTGCGTCTGTGGATCGGATTTTGTGGAGTTGGTCTTCTGTTTCCACCACAGCTGTCCGACAATCGGCATTTTTCAAAATATATTGGACCTGATCCGCCGTCAGCGTCGGGTAGATCGGGACGCTGACCGCCGCTAGGCTAGCTACTGCCAGGTCTGTCACTGGCCACATCGGATTGTTGTTGGAGAGGATCGCCACCTTATCTCCCGGCTCTACGCCAAGATAGGCGAGCCCGGCGGCAGTCTCCCTCACCTGCTCCCACATCTCCCCGTAAGTGATCGACCGGTAAGCCCCTCCTTCCTTATACATCAGTACCTTTCTGTCGGGTCCACGCTCCACCGTCTGCCACACCATCGCCAACAGGTTACTGGACATCATTCCGCCTCCAATTCCAATGGATACGTATGATTTTCACTCCACCTTTGATTTCTCTCACTTGCAATCGGTTACAATCTTTTTCAAAGGGGAATCTCTCTCAAAGACGGGGATATTCATATTTACGTCAGGGACCTTTCTTTTTTTCCTTTTTTGACACCGATCGATTTGGGACTATTGGGATCATCTGCAGTTTGTCTTTGGAATTATCTGTGTAAAAGCGAATTTCGATCCAAAGCCAGAGCTGTGAAGGACCCTACGGCAATTCGGTTGAGCAGGCGGGCCACAGACTCCACTTCGACTTCCTCCTCTCCGCTCATCAGACGCTGGATCACCACCTCATGAATCGCCCCCACCATCGCCTGTGAGACCAAATTCATCTCGGAATCGGAAATGCCATCAGGTAGAATGGACCGGACGGTATCATGGATCATCCCGGCAAAACGAAGGTGTGCCTTTCGCCGGACTCCTTCCACCTCTGGGCTGATTCCCACAGAGGTGATTAACAGCACCTGGGCAATTTCCTGATGGTCGTTGCACAATTTCATATACCGACGGATCCCCGCATATCCCTTATAAGCCACCTTCCTTTCAGCCTGAATCGCCTTTTCCACTTCTTGCAGAAATTCGCCAGCCAATTGATCGAACAGGCGGGCTAACAATTCATCCTTACTTCGGAAAAAGTTATAAAAAGTGGTTTTGGAGATTCGGGCCCTCCCCACTACATCCAGAATAGACGTCTCTTTATACCCCTTTGATACAAACAGGTGCATCGCGGAGTACAAGATCTTATCCTTGGGCTGATCTGGCAATTCTCGGGTAAACAACAGCGGTTTCATGCGCCACACTCCCATTTCGACTCCAGTACGTACACGTATTTTACTGCAGAGAAAACAGCGGGTCAATACGGAATAGTGCAAAAATACCATTCTCCCCCGGTTTGAGGAAAAAGCAAATGGGAGATGCTTTTGCCACCTCCCACGAAAATCCCTTCACACTCCAACGGTCGAATCCACATTCAACCGGCGCTCCTCTTCCAAGCGACGGGGCCTTTCCACCTACAACCAGCACGAAAGCGGACCCGATACGGTTGTTTTAGAAAATTGCGCATGATTACCATCACCTTGGACTGAAAGGATCATTTCCCCTCAAGATCAGGCGTGTTGATTAGCTATATTTTGGATGGGGAGATCGTGTTCACCCACGCGAC
>CAUGKZ010000346.1 GCA_959600065.1 uncultured Kroppenstedtia sp.
GAAACAGTCAGAAGTGGCTTCTCCTTGGGTTGTTGCTCCTGCTTCTGCTAGCGGTCGGGTGTCAGAAGGAGGAGTCGGAGGGAACCGGTGCAAGGGTGGAAGGATTAAAACCCCCGGCCCAAGCCTTGGAAGAAGGAGAAGTGGTTCGTGTCATCGACGGGGATACAGTCGTCGTCGAGACAGATGGAAAAAAGGAAAAGGTTCGGTTGATCGGTGTTAACACGCCGGAGACAAATCACCCAAAAATCGGTGTGGAATATTACGGGAAGGAAGCCTCCAAGTATACGAAGGATCGCTTACATGGAAAGGATGTCCGGCTGGAACTGGATCAGGAGAAACGGGATCGGTACGGCCGTTTGTTGGCGTATTTGTGGATGGAAGATGAACTGTTTAACGCCACGCTGGTCCAAGAAGGATATGCTCGGATTATGACTGTGCAGCCCAATGTGAAATATGAGAAAACCTTCCTTCGCTTGGAGCGAGAGGCGCGAAAGCAGGATGTGGGACTTTGGCAGAAGGAAGGTGCTAGGGTAGCGGAGAAGAACGGGCAGAGTGGAGATTGCGTGGGGAAAATCAAAGGAAATGTCAACCGGCAAGGGGATCAAATTTATCATACACGGATGAGCCCTCAATATGATGAAACGAAGCCGGAACGATGGTTTTGCACAGAGAAGGAAGCAGAGGATGCTGGTTTCCGCGCACCGGGCAACGCCTCCTGAGAAGTCCTTCTGAGGCGTATCTTGTAAGGCCATACTTCAGGCTGGATCTTGTTTTGACAAACCAGGCGGGACCGCATCATCAGGCGTACCATGGTTGGACGTATACCTTACAACCGCCTCCCATATACTAGATTTAAACGATGGACAAAGCGGGGGGCGGAGGAATGGTCGCTTATCAGATCTCGGTTCCGGGACCGCTGACATCACGGGAAGCCGGACAGATGCGCGAACTGTTGAAAAAACAGGCCGCCCGTTTGGAACGCTCCCATTCCGGTTTCAGCTGTCAATGGGAGGAAGTCGGCAAGGGGACTCGTACCGTTTTTTATATCCATAATTGGGAAGAGGATAATTCGGAGCAGACTTTGCGTCATTCTCTGGGCAGAGCGGTAGCGGATTATTATTTGACTGTAAATGAGCCAGATTTGATTCACTGGATCATCACCCAGGAATTTAAGTACCGAAACCCGGGGGAATCCAGGGAGATTGAACGTTATGCTTATCACCTGCTGGATGATTCCGAGTCGGAAGAGCCTTCTCACCAAAGAAGAAAATATCGGATGGCTCGCCAAATCGCCAGGTATTTCTTCAGCCATCAGGATTTAGCTGTCGATGGATATTTCCAATTTCGCATGAAACGGTACCGGGAGATTTTGCGAAAGTTGGTAGAGCATGCGATTGACGAGTATTTGCTTGATCAGGAGTATCGGGAGTTTATCGATCTGCTCCGCTATTTTGTCTCTATCCAGCAACCGAAAGTACAGCTGGTGCATGTCATCCATACCGACACCCGAAGATTTCGTCTTCTCGATGGGGAGGGCCGGCCTCTAGAGATGGACCAGATGGATCATACTGTGGAGGAGTTGATGGATCAGGTCTCCTCCCATGAAGATCTTATTGTCAGTACACTGTTGACAGTGGCTCCAGAACAAGTGATCCTACATACACGAAATCCGGAGGAGAATGTCATCCGCACCCTGAAACAGGTGTTTGAAGAGCGGATGGTGATCTGTAGCGGCTGTTCCGGTTGCCGGCAAGGGAAAGACGGTTTTGCTCCCGAAGGTTGACGCGAGTAGGCCTCGGCGGTATAATTACAGCAATTCACGGTCCGAGGTCGAATCGGATCTGGCGATGATGAGGATACCGTTTGCCGCTTATGGTTTTTCAGAGAACAGGGGCCACCGGCTGCAAGCTCCTGAACCCTCTGGGCGGAAGGACGACCCCCTCTGAGCTGCGCCGGGAACACCCTGGAAGGGTTAGTATCGGTTGCCGGTTCTGCACACCGTTATCGTGCCGCGAGGGCTGTGTCTCCCCTAGGAGACTACAGCTGAATCAGGGTGGAACCACGTGTGTCTATAAACACTCGTCCCTTTACAGGGATTGGGTGTTTTTTATTTTCCCGTGAGGAGTGAAGTGAAATGAGCAGGTCCATTCAACTGCCAGACGGATCGATCCGGCAATTTGATGAGGAGAGAGTGACGGTTCAGGAAGTAGCAGAATCGATCAGCCGCGGACTAGCCAAAAAAGCGATCGCCGGGCAGATCAACGGGAAGACGGTAGATCTGTCCCGGGAAGTACCCGACGGAGCCCAGGTACGCATCTTCACCCTGGAGGATGCGGAAGGGCTGGAGGTATACCGCCACAGCACGACCCACTTGATGGCTCAGGCGGTCAAGCGGCTGTTTTCTGGCGTGAAGCTGGGGATCGGTCCGGTGATCGAAGACGGATTTTACTATGATATGGATCTGCCCCAGTCGCTGACAGCAGAGGATCTGCCTAAAATTGAGGAGGAGATGCGGAGGATCGTCAAGGAAAATCTTCCGATTGTGCGGCGGGTCGTTACTCGGGAAGAAGCGCTTCGAATCTACGAGGAGGCTGGGGATGAACTGAAATTAGAGTTGATCCGTGAGCTTCCCGAGGACGAGGAGATCACCCTGTACGAACAAGGGGAGTTTTTCGACTTGTGCCGAGGTCCCCACGTTCCCTCCACGGGCAAATTGAAGAACTTCAAACTGTTGAGCGTGGCTGGGGCCTATTGGCGAGGAGACTCGGAGAGACCGATGCTGCAGCGGATCTACGGCACGATCTGGCCCAAGTCCTCCCAGCTGGAAGCCTATCTTAAACGGTTGGAAGAGGCTAAGGAGCGGGATCATCGTAAGTTGGGTAAGGAACTGAAGATCTTCGCTCTGTCCCAGGAAGTAGGCCAAGGACTCCCTCTCTGGCTTCCCAACGGGGCTACGATCCGCCGTGTAATTGAACGTTACATTACCGACAAGGAAGAGCGCTTGGGGTATCAGCATGTGTAC
>CAUGKZ010000347.1 GCA_959600065.1 uncultured Kroppenstedtia sp.
TCACCGCAGCAGACAACATCCAGGTCTTTGAATTGGTGGTGAAAAATATCGCCCGTCGCTACGGTCTTCATGCCACCTTTATGCCGAAGCCGCTGTACGGGGTGAGTGGGTCGGGGATGCATACCCACCTTTCTCTTTTTCGGGGGGAGGAAAACACATTTTATGACCCATCCGATGAGTTGGGGCTTTCCCGCACCGCCCGTTATTTTTTGGCTGGGATCTTGAAACATGCCAAAGGGTTTACGGCAATCACCAATCCGCTGGTGAACTCTTACAAACGTTTGGTTCCGGGGTATGAAGCACCTTGCTATGTGGCTTGGTCCCCTACCAACCGCAGTCCTTTGGTTCGTATTCCGGCTTCCCGGGGTTTGTCTACCCGACTGGAGGTGCGCAGTCCCGATCCCGCAACCAATCCCTATCTAGCCCTCGCGGTTATGTTAAAGGCGGGATTGGATGGGATCCAAAATCAGCTGGAGCTCTCCCAGGAGACCGATCGCAACATCTATGTGATGGACGAGGAAGAGTTGGATCGAGCAGGGATCGAACAGCTACCAGCCACATTGAAAGAAGCGCTGGAGGAATTGAAGAAAGATCCGGTGATCTGTGAGGCTCTCGGTGAGCATGCCCTCCGCAACTTCATCGAAGCCAAAGAGATCGAATGGGATATGTTCCGGAGCCAGGTGCACCCCTGGGAGCGGGAACAATACCTTTCATTGTATTAAACTGACAGGTGCCCTCCTGCTTTGACAGCGGGAGGGCGTTTTCTCTTTATTGAGATGAACAAAAGTGGCTGAAATCCCTGCTGTCTTACTCTTGGGAATGTCCGTTATTCTGGGCTCTTCTTCACCCCATTCTCGTAGGAGGCTTAGAATCGAAACCAACGGATCTTCTTTTTCTGTCAGATCTTCCTGTGCCACTAAAACCGAGTATTTTGGTATCATCATAAGTACTGATTGTTTTTTCACAGCCCAAGACTATAGTCTTACAACCGGACTGAGACGATTTCCGTAAGGAAGGCGAGTCTGGGTGCGGATGCGGAAAGGTGGCTTTTTCGGTAAAATCATGAGCGAAGGATCCACTTCAGCATCGATCCTGAGTTTCTTCATTGGAGGAATGAATATATGACTACTACAACGTTATTTGTCAAAGCAAACAATCGTCCCGCAGATCAATCGGTGACTGTGCAGTTGTATGAGGCCTTCTTGAAAAGTTATCAAGAATCTCATCCTGAGGATCAGGTAGTGGAGTTGGATCTGTATGGAGTGCCGTTACCCTATATGGATGCCAGCATGATTAATGGAATTTCCAAATCCGGTAAGGGAATCGAGCTGACTCCGCAAGAGAAGGAAGTTATGGATATTATCGATCATCATTTGGATCAGTTTTTGGCGGCAGATAAAGTAGTGATGGCATTTCCTCTTTGGAATCTGACTGTGCCTGCTGTATTTCACACCTATATCGATTATCTGAATCGAGCGGGAAAAACCTTCCGTTATACGCCAGAAGGCGCTGTTGGTCTGGTTCCGGATAAAAAGGTGGTTTTGTTAAACGCTCGCGGGGGCCTCTACTCTGAAGGGGAGGCGGCCAGTTCTGAAATGGCGGTTAACTTTGTCGTGAAAAACTTGCAGCTCTTCGGGATCACCGATATTACAACGGTGATTGCAGAGGGGCACAACCAATTTCCCGAGAAGCGAGGGAAAATTGTTGAGGAGGGGATCCGACAAGCGATTGAGGTGGCCAAAGGATTTTGAACGGGAGGCAGAGGGCTTGATTCAATCGGGGCCCGAAGTTCCTAATCGGTTCGTCGACAGGAATTCCTTCGTAGTCCGGCAATGGGCCGGGCTTTTTTGCGTTCCACATCTGCAGATTAGTAAGTTATACAAACTTCATCTAGTGCCCCTTCAGGCAATTTTGATCTTGTTTTTCAGCAAGGCGGAGGCAGGAGGGTGGGGCGGCTCCGATCTCTTGCAAAGAGCGCATAGCGAGACCGGGAACGGAGTGACCTTGGCGAGACTTGTGCCCTATGGGTACAAAGGCGAATCAAATCCCCACCCTCCTTACCTTTCTGTGATTTCCCACACAATCTTCTCTGAGGGGGCACTAGAAACATTACCTTTTTTCATCTGGAAACTATTTTCCTGTTGATGCCGTCAACAGAGATGGCTTCGGGGCAAACTTAGCATGCAGATGCCTCCAATCTTCTTATGGGGGAATCGACGTCACCTGTAATGTTGCAGGACAACGGGTCGCGTGATTAAGGCCATCGACAATAATACTATAAAGTTTGAATGATCCGCACCGAAACAAAGCTAGGGTCCACTTCGCCTCCCGAACAGCAGACTGAACCAGTCCGGAGGTGGCCCCGACGGCAGCTGTCCGCACTCGATCTGTCGGAATCTCTCAAAGGCTTGTATCAGCGGTCAATGTGAATCAAGGACACTTCCTTATTCAGGGGAGGTGTCCTTTTTATAGATATCTGAGATGAAACGGATGAAAATCGCATCTCGTTCTTGACATTTAACGATATATCGGTTATTATTTGTTTAACGATATATCGTTAATATATAAAAACAACAGGAGGCTGACCATGTTCAAAAAACCTGATTTTCTTCAGTATCCTTTATTCGAAGGCCAAGGTCCATTTGATCGTCATGGCTTCTTTAAAGGCGGTAGATTTGATAGGGGATGGGGAAGGGAAGACCGTCACTTTGACAGACAAGGTGGATTTCGTTTCTTTGCAGGTAAAGGATTTGGCGGTGATCCTAGCGGAGAACGTTTTTTCAGGCGCGGTGATATCAAAATCGTCTTGTTAAAGTTGTTACAAGAGCAACCGAGACACGGATATGAATTAATCAAGGTACTGGAAGAAAAGTTCAAGGGGTTTTATTCCCCCAGTCCCGGTTCGGTTTACCCGACCCTCCAGATGCTCGAAGATCAGGATCTTGTCCATGTAACGAAGGAAGGGCGGAAAAAGGTTTACCATCTTACAGATGAGGGGCGAAGCTATTT
>CAUGKZ010000348.1 GCA_959600065.1 uncultured Kroppenstedtia sp.
CCCCACCTGTTGAAGACCCAAGTGGAGGCAAAGGGAAACTCGTCACATTCACTGTTGTCTGGTTCTTCATGCAACTTCTTACACTCTTCAATGTGTGAGCTTTGGAGATCGCTGTTAACTGGCGATCTGAGAAGACAATTCACACTGGTGGACGAGAAAATCTGGGGTGGTGGACGTGAATTTAGAAATTGAAAATAAGGGGAGTAGTCGAAAATGGAAAAACCAATTATTTGGAAATATAGCTTGTCACCGATTTCCGAGGAGGTTCTAAGGGAAAAAGAGCAAAAGTTAGGTATTCAGCTACCGGAGGACTTCAGAAAAGTGTTTGTCGAAAATCATGGAGGGATTCCATTTCCATCTTGCTATTATCTTGATGGTTGCAGCATGAGCTTTGGGCAATTGCTTACGTTAATGGAAGGCGAAGAAGAACTTGAATTTTTGGAAGCTAATACTGATATCCATCGAGAAGAGATCGGCATGTCGGAAAATGTGATTATCTTTGCTACTGATCCAGCAGGAAACTATTTGTGTTTTGATTACAATCAATTGAATGATGGATACCCCGCGATCATCTTTTGGGATCATGAAGTAGAGGGCGGGAATGCTGAGAAGATCTGTAACACATTTACCGAGCTACTTGATATGCTTCATGATGATGAGGAAGATTAAGCGCCCCCACTCACAGGTAGACTGGGCTACCCGATGAGTGCAAAAAACTGTCCCATAGTCTGGACCGTTTTTTGTATAGGAGTCCTAAAAAAGGCTTAAATCCCAATCTTTTCAGAGGGGGCTGCAACGCCTCTTTTTTTGTGCTTTTTTGGGATTTCGGCGAGGCTTGGAAAATTTAAAAAGGAGATTTTGTCGTAGAAGGAAGGATTTCGGATATCCATGTCGAAATCTAGTCAGGAGTCATAAAATTTTCCAATGAATGGAGGTGGTGGTAATGGATGCGGCTCAGTATGCCACCCGGCTGTTGGAGGAGGCCATCGATAGCCGGGCATCGGATATCCATATTGAACCCCGAGAAGAAGAGTTGTGTATCCGGCAACGGGTGGATGGGTTTTTGGTTTCCGTCGATTCGTTGCCCCGGGAGGAGATGTATCCGCTGATTTCCCGGATCAAGGTAATGGGCCATCTGGATATCGGGGAGAAACGTTTGCCACAGGATGGAGCACTGACCGTGACTCATCAGGGGGAACGGGTAGATGTCCGAATCTCCAGCATGCCGACGCTACACGGGGAAAAGCTGGTTCTACGGTTACTACGCAACCGGCCGGAGCGGATGACCTTGTCTGAGTTGGGAATGGGAGCCGATGAAAAAAAGCGGGTAGAGGGGATCATCCGCCGCCCGGGAGGATTGGTCCTGGTCACAGGACCGACGGGTTCAGGCAAGACGACGACTCTCTATGCTATTCTCCAGGATCTGAACCGGGAAGAGTTGAACCTGGTCACCCTGGAGGACCCCATTGAATTTCAATTGTCCGGGGTGAATCAGATTCAAGTGAATCCCAAGGCAGGCCTCACCTTCGCCCGAGGACTTCGGGCGGTGCTCCGCCAGGATCCGAACATCATCATGGTAGGAGAAATACGGGACGAAGAGACTGCAGACATCGCGATCCGGGCGGCTTTGACAGGGCACTTGGTGTTGTCTTCCCTGCATACGGTGGATACCTGCAGCTCGGTGACGCGACTGCTGGATATGGGCGTCGCCCCATACCGGATCGCATCCGCTTTGACCGGGGTGGTGGCGCAACGGCTGGTTCGCCTGATCTGCCAAGAATGTAAGGGAAAAGGATGCGAAGATTGCCGTCAGACGGGGTATCGGAACCGAACCGGGGTGTTTGAAGTGTTGGAGGTGGAAGAGGACTTCCATCCTTTGATTGTGGAGCGGGCACCGCTGTCCCGACTGAGACAAAACCTCAGAACGGCAGGGATGCGTTCCCTGTCGGAAGCCACTCTGGAAAAAGTGATGACCGGGGAGACGACCATTTCCGAATACCACCGGGTGGTGGATGTTCATGAGTAAGGAACGGAAACGTAGGTGGAATGCCAATCGACTGGCTCTCTTTAGTCAGCATCTGGCCAATCTGTTGGAAGCAGGATTCCCTCTGGTACCCAGTATTCGCCTGTTGTCGGAGCAGGGAGTGATTGAGGCTGGGGAAGCAGATCGAATACTTGGGTCACTGGATCAGGGAAAAAGCTTGTCGGCGGCACTAGAGGCAGAAGGGATGCCTGCGCTGTTCACCTCCCTGATCCGAGCAGCGGAAGAGCATGGAGATTACGGGTTCGGTCTGAAACAGTGTGAAGTGTACTATCGGGAACGAGGGCGCTTGATCCGGGAATTGACCCGGGCCCTCACGTATCCTCTGGTGGTGCTGATCCTGGTGGGATTCGCCTTCTTGTTCCTGATGACCACAGTGGTGCCTCGTTTTTCGGAGATGTATGAGACGATGGGCTTGACTTTGCCCCTTTATACCCGGATCTTTTTGCGCATCCATCAGTCCCTGCAGACAGGCTTCTTCGGCTTGATCGCCGCTTTGGCCTTGTTTGGCATCGCCTGGCTATACATCCGGCGGCTGCCCCCTGAACGAAAGAGACGGTGGACTTCCCCGCTGTATTCCTTGCCGGTGGTTCGTTCTTTTTTCACCTTGCGGTTTACTCACTACCTAGGCATCCAACTGGGTTCGCTATTGAAATCCGGGCTTCCCCTGCTGAAAGCAGTGGAAGTGATGGACTCCCTTGCCCCTTGGGATCCTTTTCGCAGGGGGATCTTTCGGGTGCGGGAACAGCTGTTGGCCGGGGAATCCCTGCATCAGGCGCTGAAGCGGGAAGAAAAGCTGTTTTTGCCCTCTTTGCCGGGGTTGGTGGCCCTGGGGGAGGAAACGGGATCTTTGGATCGGTCGCTGCTCAGTCTGGCTCAAGGGACTGAGCTGATGATCAAGGAGCGGTTGGACCGGTTTACCCACAGCTTGGAACCGATACTGATATTCATCATCGTAGTGCTTA
>CAUGKZ010000349.1 GCA_959600065.1 uncultured Kroppenstedtia sp.
GAGCACCTGACTTTTAATCAGGGTGTCCCAGGTTCGAATCCTGGATGGGTCACCAGTGATCGATGAAAAGACAAATGTACGATGGTGTTATAAATAGACTCGCTCCCGTGTGATAGGATGAGGAAGAAATAATTCTTGACAGTCATTCGAAGGCGTGATAATATAGTTCTTGTCTTTGTGAAATTTCCCTGCAAGAGAGGGAACAGTAGCCTTCGCGGGTGTGGCGGAATTGGCAGACGCACTAGATTTAGGATCTAGCGCCTTCGGCGTGGGGGTTCGAGTCCCTCCACCCGCACCAAAGCTGAATGTGGATCCTGTGCGGTCGTGGTGGAATCGGCAGACACGCTATCTTGAGGGGGTAGTGGCCGCAAGGCCGTGCGAGTTCGAGTCTCGCCGACCGCACCATTTAACACATCAGTGTTTCCGGGGTGTGGCTCAGCTTGGTAGAGCGCCTCGTTCGGGACGAGGAGGCCGCAGGTTCAAATCCTGTCACCCCGACCATCAGTTACATACAATTACATTTTATGCGGGTGTAGTTCAGTGGTAGAACATCGGCCTTCCAAGCCGAATGCGAGGGTTCGATTCCCTTCACCCGCTCCAATCGACCGCAGCCTTCCAGGTTGCGGTTTTGCTATATCCAAAAGATTCTCGGGTGTATCCCATAGGGGCACCTGTGGTACCATGGTGAAGACTGGCCATTTTTTACATAGCAGTGTAAAAAGATTGTGGACGGTGGGGATCGGGTTTTCTAAAATCCATCCGGAGGACTGTTTTTACAACGTCTGCAAGAGCTTCTCCCCCAACCTAGGCTTGTGGAAAGGGGAAAGGCGGAACCCAAATGGGGGACGATCATTTGCGACGGGTGATGAGTGAGATGAAAAAGGATTGTCTGTTTAAAAGTTGTAGCCCGGAGGAAACCCGGTCTCTGGCTCAGTCTGTGGCGAGAGGATTGCAACCGGGAGACGTGATTCTTCTGGAAGGGGATCTGGGTGCGGGAAAGACCACATTTGCTCAGGGAGTAGCTACTGGTCTCGGGATAGGAGAGTCGGTGGACAGTCCCACCTTCACCTTGATCAAGGAGTATCATGGGGGAAGGCTTCCCCTCTATCATATGGATGTATATCGAATCCAATCCCCTGAGGAAGAGCTGGGATGGGATGAATATTTTTATGGTGAAGGGGTCACCCTCGTCGAGTGGGCGAGCCGCATTGCTCCCTGGTTGCCGGAGAAGCGGATTCAGGTAGAAATCACTCATGAAGGGAACTGCCGCCAGCTCCGGATCGAACCACCTGAAGAGGCCTTGGAACGAATCTGCGGGGGGCTGAATCTGAGATGAAGATATTGGCGATGGATACTTCTACCCTGGTGCTAGGGGTGGCGGTATTGGAAAAAGGTTCCCTGCTGGGGGAAGTGACGACCCATCTCCATAAAAACCATTCCGTTCGCTTGATGCCAATGATCGCACACTTGCTGGAAGAACTGGAATTGAAGGTGGAGGACCTGGACGCGATTGCAGTTGCGGCAGGGCCTGGCTCCTATACAGGGATCCGGATCGGTTTTACTACTGCCAAAACGATCGCGTGGAGCAGACAGATTCCGCTACTCCCTGTGTCCAGTTTAGCTGCTTTGGCGATGAACGGTGTTCGGTTTCCTGGGAAAATTGTCCCCCTTTTTGATGCCCGGCGTCATCGGGTTTATAGTGGACTGTTTCAGGGAGATGGAGGCGGGTTAGTTCCGGTGAAAGAAGAACGGGTGACCGATTTTACTAAATGGCTGGAGGAGCTTCGTGAGGAGGGACCCCTCCTCTTTTTGGGAGAGGATGTCTCCAAATTTCGGGAGGAGACGGTTCAACTCCTGGGTGGACAAGCGGTATTCGGCCTGGGAAGGGAAAACGCGGTAAGTGCTACCCACCTTGGGCAGCTGGCCTGGGCTCGTCTGCAATCCAGGGAATATGCAGAGAGCGAGGACGCAGTCCCCAACTACTTGCAACTGACAGAAGCAGAGGCCCGATGGATTCGGTCCCAGGAGAGAGGGGAACCGAAATGAAGGAGCATCCGGATGTGAATTTCCAACCGATGACTCGGACTGACATCCCCGGAGTGCTCGCAGTCGAACAGGCTTCTTTTTCGACGCCCTGGACACGTCAAGCCTTTTACAATGAGTTGGTCCATAATCCGTTTGCGACTTATATCCTAGCCATCACAGAGGAGAAAATTATCGGTTACGGAGGCATGTGGCTCATACTGAATGAAGCTCATATCACCAATATTGCCATTCACCCGGACTGGCGGGGTCAGGGAATCGGAGAGGCCATGTTTGATTATCTGATGTCTTGGGCTCATCTGTCCGGAGCGGAAAAGATGACCCTGGAAGTAAGGGTATCCAATGAAATCGCCCAAAACCTCTACCGAAAAAAAGGATTTCAGGCGACGGGGATTCGACCCCGCTATTATACGGACAATCAGGAAGATGCTCTTATCATGTGGGCGGAGTTGGGTGGTGAAGAGGATGAAGAAGTGTTGGGTGCTGGGAATTGAAACCAGCTGTGATGAGACTGCAGCGGCGGTGGTGGAAAATGGAGACCGTCTCTGCTCCAATGTGATCTCCTCCCAGATGCAAATTCACAGCCGGTTTGGTGGGGTGGTCCCGGAAGTCGCCTCCCGGCGCCATGTGGAGCAGATTACTGTGATTCTGCAACAGGCCTTGGATGATGCTGGGGTGCGGCAGGAGGAGTTATCCGCCATCGCGGTGACCCAGGGCCCGGGCTTGGTCGGGGCTCTGTTGATCGGAGTGGCGGCGGCCAAGTCTCTCTCCTTTGCTACTGGAATTCCTCTGGTGGGGGTGCACCATATAGCGGGTCACATTTATGCCAATCATCTGGTGAAACCCATGCAATTTCCACTGGTAGCTCTGGTCGTCTCCGGAGGTCATACGGAACTGATCTATATGCCGGAGCATAACCGATTTGAGAGGCTGGGTCGGACCCGGGATGATGCTGC
>CAUGKZ010000350.1 GCA_959600065.1 uncultured Kroppenstedtia sp.
GCAGCGGTTTTTCCAGTCCCTGTCTGGGCCTGGCCGATCACATCCTCACCTCTGAGGACGGCGGGAATACATTCCGCCTGGATGGGAGATGGCTCTTCAAACCCCATCTCCCGAATCCCCTTCATAATCAGGGAATCTAATTCAAAGGAATCAAAATGCTTCATTTCGCAGCTACACCTTTCTTTAATCGTTCCAACAGAGTATAGAGCGCTTGTTTGACAGCACGGATTTGAATCTTTTGCCGAGAGCCGCCAAGGTCCAATCGATAAGCCCGGGGCGCCTCGCCCTTTTCGGACAACCCCAGATAAACCAGGCCCACCGGTTTCCCCTCTACCGGGTCGGGCCCTGCCACACCTGTCACACTGAGGCCAAAGTCGGTGTCCAGTCGACTCCGCACCCCTTCTGCCAAGGCGAGAGCGGACTTCATGCTGACCGCCCCCTGGGTTTCCAACAGCTCAGGAGACACCCCTAGCATTTCCTTCTTCACCTCGTTGGTGTAACAGACGATTCCACCTTGAAAGCCGGCACTGCTGCCGGGCACCGATGTCAATGTCTGAGCCAACATTCCCCCGGTACAACTTTCAGCGACAGCCAGCTTTTTCCTCTGATCTCTGAGTGCGGAAATGACCAGCTTCTCCAAGGTATCATCATCTTCACCGTACATAAACCGGCCGACAGACTGTAAAATCGCCTCTTTTACCGGAGCCATCAGTTCCTGCGCCCCTTGAAGATCACCAGCCTTCGCCGTCAAACGAAGAGTGACCTCTCCTTCCTTGGCCAAAGGGGCGATCGTCGGATTGGTCTGGTCTCGGATCAATGTTCCGAGCCGCTCTACCAGGTGGGATTCGCCAATACCGAAAAAGCGGAGAACGTTGGACACCACCACTTCCTCCGTATTGCGGATCGACTCCAAAAAGGGGCGTACTTCCTCATGATACATGGGGTACAGCTCCGTCGGAGGACCCGGGAGGAGAACGCAGGTAACCGAATTCTTCGATACCGCCACACCAGGGGCAGTTCCATTGCGATTTCGAAACACCTCTCCCCCTTCGAACACCCATGCCTGTTTATAGTTGGAGGTTGGAATGGTTTGCCCCTTTCCGGAAAACAATTGTTCCAACGATGCTACCGACGGAGGGTGTTCCACCAGCGGCACCCCCAAAACCTCTGCCACGGTTTCTTTCGTCAGATCATCCTCAGTCGGACCCAATCCACCTGTGAAAATGACCAACTCAGAGCGGGAGACGGCCCTCTTCACCACTTCTTTCAGTCGACTGTGATTATCACCGACTGAAGTATGAAAAAACACATCAATTCCCAGTTGAGAGAGCTCCCGGGACAAAAACGCGGAATGAGCGTCTACAATCTGCCCCAGCAACAACTCCGTTCCCACCGCGACCAATTCAGCACGCATCCGAAGACTTCCTTTCTCAGCGGGGTTAGCGGGACTTTGTAAAGTGGATGACACTGCGATTTTTTAAGAAGTAGTCGATTCCAGACCAAATCGTGATCGCAACTGCCAACCAAGTGAGGATTTGAGAAAAAGGAAAGGCGATGAAAGAGAAGGGAAAGTTGTTTAACATCAGCGCAGCAATGGCAATGATCTGGACAATCGTCTTCAATTTACCGAGAGGACTGGCCGCAATCACCTTTCCTTCGGCGGCTGCCACCAAACGGAGACCCGTCACTGCAAATTCTCGGCTGATAATGACAATCGCAATCCAAGCATCTAACCGCTGCATCTCCACCAAAGAGATCAACGCCGCCGAAATCAGCAGTTTATCAGCCAGGGGATCCAAAAATTTCCCCAGATTGGTCACCAATTTCCGTTTGCGAGCAATATAACCGTCCAAGCCGTCTGTCACCGCCGCCAGAATAAACACCAGGGTGGCGATAATCTCACTAACGGTGATCACACCTTGACCGATGTGGAATTGACCCAGATCGTAATTAACCAGAAGAAATAACATCACTACCGGAACCAGAAAAATCCGAACCAGGGTGATTTTATTTGCTAGATTCACATCAGCGAACCTCCCCCGCAGGATTGGAAGGTACAAGGTTGCAAAATGCTCTCCTCCGTGTCCAGTCTCCTTTTCGTTTGTTTCCGGCGCCAACCCGTATGGGATTCGAATCTTGCTATATAACCTTACCATAATCCAGCATGCTCAAAAACCGCCAGAAACAGACCCCGTTCTATGTATATCGGAAAACCATAATTTTACACCTTCGGTTCCGCATAAAACAAGCCCTCTCACTAGGGCTTCATCCGTTCACTTTCCCATTCTCTGCAGGTAAGTATAAACCATTCTTTTCTTCCGTGTCAAAAAGGAAATGCCCACCCCGGTATGGGCGGGCTATCTCACTTCTTCAGCTTTAACTGGTATGCATGGGAACTCTTCTCCTCTGAGGTGTCGATCACATGTCCGTTCACAGTCAATTTGACATGCTCCGGATGGCCAATCATCAGGGAAACCCACTCCGGATGTGTGAAGGTTTTTTCCATTCCTGCAGCAAGCTCTGCTTCCTCATCGATCTTTTTAGTCGGCCCCCCAGGCCGATAGCGAAACCAAGTATCTTTATTGGCCTCCACGGTCACCTCTACCTTTTTAGCATTGGAAACTTCAAAGACATCCCCGTAATCATAGGTTTCTGAAGGTTTCACCAGTCTTACCTGCGAGGTGTCTTTCTTTTCCCCAAGAGGTTTCCCCTGTTCTGCCTGGGCCGTGGCTTCCTCCTCAGTCTTCTCCGGTGGGGCATCACTGAAAACAAAATACAGAATCACCACCGGAATCAATAAAGCAAGCCCGATCCCCAGCCATGTGTACCCTTTTTTCCAAAGCTTTAGGGAAGGTTTCTTTTCCTTCCCCTTGTCTGCAGCGTACCGCTCTTTCCTGCTGAGAACCGGTGATGCCTCCTCTTTCTCCTCGATGATGAGCGATGAATCCGCCTCGCTTTGGAA
>CAUGKZ010000351.1 GCA_959600065.1 uncultured Kroppenstedtia sp.
ATCGAGCACTGCACTGATCGTACAACTCCTCATAAGTAAACACCCGTGGTTTCCACTCCAAGGAGCGAAGGGGTTCCCCTGTGCGTTGACTATAACGGAGATAGCGGGCTTGATATCGTTTCCAGGCGGCATCCACTGCTTCCCTCGCCACTTCTTTCAGCTTTTCCAACACCTCTTTAGGAGACATGCTGTGGACAAAAAAATTGTAATAAACCAAAGCGGAAATCGGAGTTTGCACATCGTATCGAGATTTGAGATCCGTCTGTTTCAGGGAAACCGGCGGTAGCGTGATTTCCCCGTACATCTCATCACAAAAATCCGGATTGTAGTCCAGATGCCGGGTCAGCTCTGCGGCTACCAGATTGGGGTCAAATCCCTCGAAGGCCTGCCCCACGTGAGTTTCCTTGCCCGCGATAAAAAACGCCGGCAACAGCTTGCCCACGGTTCCCAGATAGACATAACGATGGGGATCCCCTGCAAAGCGGGGGGAAGTGTAATCCCCATTGATGGCAGCGATGTAGGAAAGATTCTCCTCCTCCGCTAGCTGAAAAAGATCGGAGAGGGCAGACAAGATTCCCTGGGAGTTATCTTCTTCGTCACATTCGGAGAGAAACAGGACATTCCCCTGCAATTCTTCCGGATGCTCAGCAAAATAACGGGTCAGCACCATATGGGCGGCTACCCCGGACTTCATGTCCACAGAGCCCCGCCCACAGGCCCAATCGCCACTTTGTAGATTCTGTTGGACCTCTTTAGGGATTTTGGACTTTTTCCATTTCTCCATCAATTCATCAGAGGAGAAGGCAAGCCGTTTCCACTTTCCGTAATCCTCCACCCCCACGGTGTCCATATGGCCCATCAAAATCACCGTTTCAGTAAAAGACGCATTTCCCCCTTTTACCAGAGCAAACACATTGTATCGCTCTCGTTCATCCCGATGGGTCTTCACCATCCGAAGATGTTCCGGATGTTCGCGAAAATAGGGAAGTTCACTAAAGTAATCATAGATGCGATATGCGATATCCCGCTCTCCAATCGTTCCGTTGATGCTAGGGTGGCGTACCAGGTCTTGGGTCAATTCCAATACGCTCTCTTTCCAATTCATTCCGCTCTCCTCCCTATTGGTGAATAATTCAGAAAACAGATTCGACACCCACCCCTTACAGGGTGGGTACCATCAGAAATAAGAAAACTCTTCTTGAGTGGTCTCCCGTTTCAAGGTGACACATTCAGTCGCTGCCACCGCATCCTGAACCAGCCTTTCCACATCCAAGCTGGCCTCCAAGGCCCGGGAACGCTCCACTCCGGGACGGGTAACCGGGTACTTAGGTTGAAACACCGTGCAACAATCCTCATAAGGGAGGATCGATGTTTCATAAGTGCCGATCTTCCGGGAAACCTGCATGATCTCCTGTTTGTCCATCCCGACCAGCGGACGGAGAATCGGCATCCGGGTCACATCATTAATGACGTTCATACTCTCCAGAGTCTGGCTGGCCACCTGCCCCAGACTTTCCCCGGTCACTAGGGCGAGGGCTTGATTGCTCCGGGCCAGCTCCTCGGAGATGCGAACCATAAACCTGCGCATGATCGTGATCATATAGGCAGAAGGACACTTCTCCCGAATCTGTGTCTGAATCTCAGTGAAGGGCACAACATGCAGATGGATCTTGCCCGCATATCGAGTCAGGATCTGCGCTAGATCCTCCACTTTTTTCCGGGCTCGTTCACTGGTGAAGGGATAGCTATGAAAATGGACTGCTTCCAGGGCTGCCCCCCGTTTCAGCACATAATAGGCCGCTACCGGACTATCGATCCCCCCGGACAACATCAACATCACCCGACCGCTACTGCCCACGGGAAGTCCCCCTGGACCCGAGAGATCCCGTCCGTAAAGATAGGTTCCCTCCCGCCGCACTTCCACTCGCAAGGACAGTTCTGGCTGATGGACATCTACTTGAATTCCCTCAGTGTTTTTTAAGATATGGCTCCCCAACAGATGATTGATCTCCTGGGAAGTGTGGGAAAACTCCTTCCAAGCCCGTTTGGCGATCACTTTGAAAGTACGAGGACGGGGATCCAATCCCTGCACCAACTCCAGTGCTGCCGCCTGGATCTGATCTAGGTCGGATTCCACTCGAGTTGCAGGGGAGATGCCAACCACCCCGAACACTTCCCGTAGCTCTTCTACCACCGGATCCATCGGTTGCCCATTCAATTCGACAAACATGCGACCAAAGGTCTTTTTCACCTGAACCCCGGAAAAAGAACTTAATTTTTCCCGGATATTCTGGAGCAACCGATTTTCAAATTGGTTGCGGTTCTTTCCTTTCAAAGCCAATTCCCCATAACGGATCAGAATCAGATCGCTCATTTAGACATCCCTTTCATCACAAGCTTCAATCTCGGAATCACCTCAGTGAGAGCTTCGATGCATTGATGGATCTCTTTTTGGGTGGTGGTCCACCCCATACTGATCCGGATCGCACCCAATGCCACCTCGTCGCTGACTCCCATCGCCTTTAATACGGAACTGGGCTTTTCACCCTTGGAAGAACAGGCCGATTTGCTGGAAACATAGACACCCTTTTCTTCCAAGGCATGGACAATCACTTCCGATTTCAACCCCGGAAAGGAGAGGCTGAGAATGTGTGGAGCTCCTCCCTCCGCCGAAACATCCCCATGAATCCTCAGATCGTCGAGAGAAGAGGTCAGCGCTTCAACCATTTCTCTCTTCCAACGAAGCCAGCGGGAGACTGCTTCCCTGCGTCTCTCCTCGGCCAGGATGGCTGCTTTGGCAAACCCGACAATACCGGGAACATTTTGCGTTCCGGACCGAAACCCCTCCTCCTGTCCGCCTCCCGTCAACAGTGGAGTGAGGGTGACTCCCTTTCGAATGTAAAGAGCGCCCACACCCTTGGGGCCATGGAACTTATGGCCGGAGAAGCTCATCAGATCCACG
>CAUGKZ010000352.1 GCA_959600065.1 uncultured Kroppenstedtia sp.
GTAGTGCCTGTGGCGCAAAGGTCGCTTTGCACCCACAGGGCACAAGTCTCGCCAGAGTCGCTTCCGCTCCCAGGTCTCGCTTTGGCAGCACACGTCTCCCTTTCACCGCCCATTTTCTGGTTAATCAACAGCCCTGAACTAAGTCCATTACCGCACCTAAGAAAGAGGAATGAAGTACATAGATACAGAGTTCCTACAGTCTCCGTCTCTGATCAAAATAACGGGTGAACTCTGAATCACCCGAATAGGTCAAGAACAAGTGCTCTTTAGCGCGGGTCATCGCGATGTAGAGAAGCGAGACTTCCCGAGCCCGGTTTTCTTCCTGGGGAAGGGGAAGCCGATCCACATTGACCACAAATACCACATCAAAATCCAGCCCTTTGCTGCTATCGATGGTGCTGATTTTGACGGTAGGTTCTTTGGGATCATAGGATCGTTTTGCCCAGTTGTTCTCCGCAATCCATGTGAAGGGGATTCCCTTTTTTCGCAGAGACTTCCGAATCCCATCGATCGTGCCACCGATTTTCACCCGATACAGAATCAGCATGCGTGAATAGGGAATCCCCTCCTCTCCCCGGAGGCGCCGGATTTGTCCAGCTACAAAATCCATCTCTTCCCCGAAGGAGCGAAAACGTCGAACCACCGGCTCCGGACCCTGGCGAAGGGTGCTCTGGGGAGCGATGATCTCCACGTCACCGCCCCCTTTGGCTCCATCAGGAGCATGGGCCTGGTAGAAATCCCAGGAAAAACGGACAATAGGGGCGGTGTTCCGGTAGTTGACCGTAAGTACCCGGGAACGACCACGGAAATCGAGACCGGTATCCTGTTTGTAACTTCGTTTGCGGGAGTAGATGGTCTGCGCCCGATCCTCCACCAGTAAGAGCGACCGGGTTTCGGGATTGAGAAGACGGCTGACCAACGCCAGCCACTCTGGTTGAAAATCCTGCCCCTCATCAATCAGAACCGCATCATAACGAGGAAATCCCTCGGTACCAAGAGACAGTTTCTCCAACAAATCAGGGATCTGTCCCTCCTTGCTTTTCAACTCTTTCCATAACCACTCGTGGAAATTGAACACGTGGATCCTCTCAGAATCGGGTTCGGCTTCTCCCGGTAAGCCGGCCCCCTTGAACTTCTCCTGGATCATCCGCTGGATGCCCCGGGAGAGGGAGATATTAAAGCAGAGAACGAGAATGTTCCAATCGGGATGCTCTTTGGCTAGGAGATGGGCACGACTGGCCAGGATCAGAGTTTTCCCGCTCCCTGCCACTCCGCGGATCAAGCGATGTTGATCCCCGATCTGTTTGGCTAGGCTCTCCTGGTGCAGGTCCATCGTCTCCAGATTTTCTAGGTGAAACAGGAGAGAGTCATGCGTCTGAACCTTGGACACTTTTCCATGGATTCGCACTTCCGGAAACAAGTGATACCGGATTCGGGCGAGATCCAATTCCGTCAGCGGCCTCTCCATAGAAAAAGGGGCTGGCAACATCTCCCTCAATTTTCGACGCAGTAAGATCGCAGAGAAACGATCCTGTTCCGGATCGATCTCCTCTCGAGCTAGGACTTGCTTCTCCCCGATCACTTCCTCCACACCCGTCGCCTGCAGATCCCTTCGGGATAACCGAGTAAACACTGTTCCAAAGCCGTAGGGAAATCTCAGTTGCATCGCATATTTGCCTGAAGTATGAACCAGTGCTGCATCCTTTTTCAATTTATCAGCGATCCGAAAGGCGTAATCCCGGGCTTGCTTGCTCAGACTGGTGACGGTGATCCTCTCTCCGTTCCCCTTGCGGAGGCTCCATCGGTCGGGATTGAGTTCCACCAGGGTGTTTTTGGTGTAATCTTTCACCTCCAACACCACCAATCCCAACTCTGGGCTGATCACTACAAAATCAGGTCGCCTGCCGTAGAGATCCGGCTCATAGTAAACGATATCATCTGGTGGCAGATACTCTTTTAACGTTTGAAATAACAATCTCTCCCCTAAAGTCGCCCCATTCCCAATCGTCTCCGGAATTGTGTGGGCCATCCTCTCTCCTCCTCCCAACTATCTACAACGGGTGTTCAGTCCTAAGATTTCAAATATACCATACAAGGGAGAATATCTTCACTTCAAAATGAAATGGAGCCGGCCACTACCGCCGACTCCATGAATCAGATGGGATTTCGCTGAAGGAAACCTACGCCAGGATCTGGCTTGCCCCTTCTTTTCGAAATTGCTGCCGTTCCGCTACCATTTCGTAAAGACGCTGTTCCTCCTTCGTCTGAGGCAATACCGGTGGGACGGGGACAGGTTTTCCATCCTCTCCCACTGCCACCGCAGTGACAAAGGAAGTGGTCGTCAATTGAGGGGGTCCACCCGGTCCTTTCTCTGTAGTCACTTGTATGTACACTTCCATCGAAGTCCGTCCTGTCCAAACGACAAAGGCATCCACAGTCATAATGTCTCCTTCTCTCACCGGCAAGAGAAAATCGACGGAATCGATGGATGCGGTCACCACCGGCCGCCCGGAATGGCGCATCGCAGCAATGCCAGCCACCTCGTCGATATATGCCAAGACCTGGCCACCGAAGATATTGCCCATATGATTGGTGTCCGGCGGCAAGACCAGAGAAGTTTTGATCGTACGGGATTGGTTTGTTGGTACGGGTTTCAATTGCCACACCCTCCTGTCTGTTTTTGTGTGATATCTTTTGCTGCAACGGAAACACCCGCTGTAAATGAAGGGCCTTTAATATCGTACAATGAAATGGGAGTAATGCAAGCAGGGGATGAGGTCAAAAAACAAATTCGGAAATCTTTATCTCTTCAGTGTTTATAATACAAAAGGAAGGTCATCTCTTTTCCTGGGCTCCTTTTTTTAGATTCCCTATCAATTTTTATGATTATAATGGTATAATTTCAGGCGTGTTGATTAGCCATATTTTAGGTGGGGAGATCGTGTTCTACCACGCTC
>CAUGKZ010000353.1 GCA_959600065.1 uncultured Kroppenstedtia sp.
AGACCTTTATCACCCGCAGTCACATCATCAGCTCCATCCGCCGGTATCTGGATGTCCAAGGCTATTTGGAAGTAGAGACGCCCACTTTGCACACCATCCCTGGCGGTGCGGCAGCCCGTCCCTTTATCACCCATCATAATGCACTGGATATGGAACTGTATCTGCGGATTGCCATCGAGCTCCATCTGAAGCGGCTGATTGTCGGCGGAGTTGAGAAGGTGTACGAGATCGGCCGGGTCTACCGCAACGAAGGTATCTCCACCCGGCATAACCCGGAGTTTACGATGTTGGAGCTGTATGAAGCTTTCGCTGATTTCCATGACATTATGGACCTGACAGAAAAGATGATCACCTATGTCGCCCGGGAGGTGCTGGGTAGTGACACCCTTCACTACGGGGAACACACCGTCCAATTGGGCAAACCCTGGGCGCGCAAGCATATGGTGGATCTGGTGAAGGAATACACCAGCATCGATTTTTGGCAGGAGATGGAGGATGAGAAAGCCCGTTCTCTGGCTCAGGAGCAGGGAGTGGAGCTGAAGCCGGGCATGACCTTCGGCCACATCGTCAATGAATTTTTTGAACAGAAAGTGGAGGAGAAGCTGATCCAGCCCACTTTTGTTTACGGGCATCCGGTGGAGATCTCTCCCCTCGCCCGCAAGAATGAAGAAGATCCGCGGTTTACCGACCGTTTTGAGCTCTTCATCGTCGGCCGGGAGCATGCCAATGCCTTTACCGAGCTGAATGATCCCCTGGATCAACGGGAGCGCTTTGAAGCCCAAGTCCGGGAGAAATCCCAGGGCAACGACGAGGCTCATCCCATGGATGAGGGTTTCCTGGAAGCCTTGGAGTATGGGATGCCCCCCACCGGCGGCCTCGGCATCGGTCTGGATCGCCTGGTGATGCTGCTTACCAACAGCGCCTCCATCCGCGATGTCCTTTTGTTCCCCACCTTGCGGGATCAGGGATGAGGCGATGAGGGTGATAGAAAGCCCAGTGAACCAACCCTTGGTTGGACACTGGGCTTTTGCATGGGGAGAGGCAGACGTGTTGATTAGCTTTAGGTAGAAAATCAGGTCGGGAGGGTGGGACGGTGAAGAGCCTTTGCACCCATAGGGCACAAGTCTCGCCAGGGTCGCTTTCCGCTCCCGGGTCTCGCTATGCGCTCTTTGCAAGAGATCGTAGCCGAACCACCCTCCCCGTCCCTTCAAGCCATCTTTTGCGATGGGGGCAATGGGAAGAGCGAAAGGGCCGTTTCGTTTCCGTTATCCATTTTATAGATAATCAACATCCCTGGGGAGAGGGTGAGGAAAATGTGCTTTACCGACTTGGCTTAGATCCATAACCTTTTTCTTGCTTTAGAATCTGATTCAACCGATCCGGGTAGTTGGTCACGATCCCGTCGACTCCCCAGAGGATCAATCGGCGCATATCCCGAGGACGGTTGACAGTGTAAGGATGGATCACCATTCCGTGACGGTGGGTGCGGCGGACATCTTCCGGACGCATCCGCCGATGATCATAGCCGACTCCATCCGCATAGGCGGCGACATGGCGGAGGGTTTGGGGAGTCAAGTAACCGGATTCCTTGTAATGAAACAGTTGGATCAGCGGAATTTGGGGGAGCCTTTGATGGACCCGCTTCAGGCTGTTTCTGTCAAAGGAGACGATCATCACTTGGGACTCCTGTTTTTTGCGGGGCAAGAGGCGGTGCTTCTCCAATGTGTGGAACAGTTTTCTCTCCAGCTGGGGTCCGGCGGATTCCTCCTTGATCTCGATGCTGAAACGGATTTTCCCATTTTTCAGCCGGAGAACCTCCTCCAAGGTGGGAATTTGAAGCCCCTGAAATTGCGGGTCCCATTTACGGGGGTGCTGCTTCCCGAACCAAGTGCCGGCATCCAGCTGTTTCAACTGAGCCAGGGTATGTTTCTGCACGGGTCCGCTTCCATTGGTGGTCCGATCCAAGCTCTCATCATGGATAACCACCAGCTGTCCGTCTCGAGTCAGATGCAGATCCAACTCCATCCAGTCCGCCCCCATACGCTGGGCCAGCTGATAGGCAGGCAGCGTCGACTCCGGCGCATGTCCCGAGGCCCCCCGATGGGCGATATTCCACACCTTCTCCCTCGCCGTCGCCTCCTCCATCATCCCGGTCCCTGTCCAAACAGGTAACAAAATCACCAGTACTAGTCCAACCCGTAACCAGTATCGGTGCGTTTCCATGGGTATCCCTCCTACAGGGCTTAGGATACCCCTGGGGAGCGGAAACTCATTCTGAATCAGGGCTGTTGTTCGGAATCAAAGGTGGCAGGATGTATTGGAGAAAGGCTACTCTTCAGGTCATGACCCCCTTCTTCCGCCAGAGCTCCAGTCCAAGCCCGTCATTCGGGGATGATGGAGAGGCTCATCCGTCTATTAAAATGGGAACGGAGGTTCATAGACATGTCTGAAATCCATATGGAAACTTTGGAGAAATTAATGATGGGAGAACGCCTGCAATGATAGGGCTTACCGTCCCTTCAGGACTTCCTGCAGTCGGTCGGGATGATTGGTGATCAGCCCGGTGACTCCCCAGTGGATCAGCTTCCTCATATCTGACTTGGAGTTGACGGTATAGGGCTTGATGTCCAAACCGTGCTTGCGTACCTTTTGCACATATTTGCGATCGATCTGCTCAAAATTGGGCCCGACACCGATGGCGTAGGATTTGATATCTGCCAGCTCTTGGTCCGTGATCGTGGCTGGTTTGGAATAGGAGAGAAGCTGAACCAAAGGGATGCTTGGATTCAATTGCTGCATCTTTAACAGACTCTCCTGACTAAAGGACTGGACCAGCACATGACCTTTGCGCAGGGAAGATTTTCGCAACAGCTGATGCCGCTCCAAAGTGTCGAGCAGTTTCTCCTCCATCCCTGGATAGACATGAGGTGCCTTCGTTTCAATGTAGT